>CALFSY010000132.1 GCA_937916365.1 uncultured Jannaschia sp.
GCTTTAAGGGCGCGGGGGAGCTGACCAACGAGGTCACCTTGGCCGAGGCCGATGTGTTACGATTTGTGCGCACCGACAAAGAATATCTGGGCAAGGATAAAACCCTGAACACCGAAAATATGCCATGGGTCTGTGCCTATCTGGAAATCGAACCGCAGGGTGATATAGATGGCCATGGCGGCGAGGCGGTGATGCACAACGGCGCGGTGGTGGGTTCCACAGCGTCGGTCGTTTATGGGCACACGGTGGGTAAAATCCTGGCATTTGCGTATATCAAGCCCGAGGCTGCCGCCCCGGAAACGGCGTTAGAAGTCATAATCCATGGCCATCCACGCCCCGCGCGGGTGCTGGCCGACCCGGCCTATGATCCGCAAAGTTTGAACCCGCGCCAAGATCAAACGAATTTGGCCGCAGAATAACCGATCTAAGGGGATCGCCCGCCATGGCATCATCTTATCACAGTAATGCGCCGAATTGGAGGCGCCTCTGTCTGTGTGCGGCGGTGGCGGGGATTATGCTTTTTGCGCCGATCGCAAATGCCACGCCGGACCCATGGGCAGAGGTGCGCGATCCATTCATCGGTGCTGACGCGGATCGCTATGTCGTTATGCGTTTAACCCTACTGCATTTAGGCACCCATTACCAATACCGGGATGTGTATGAAATGGTTGAAATTTCCGTCTGGGACGGACGTGTATTAAACAGGTGTGTTCTTCATATCGTTGATGCGCATGATACAACGGCCAACGGCGATTGGGTTTACGAAAATACCGGGGCCGACCCCGGTTGCACCGATGTGCTGGGGTCTGAGCTTGCGGCTGGACGGGATATAAACTTACTACCTGATGTCAGCGTCACGCTTAGCGATGAGGGTGCCGTTCTCCTCCATACCCAAGGTGATAGCAGAATCTTGGCCACAGCCGATTTTGTGCAAACGCGGCTTGCGGCAATGACCGCGGGCGAACGCGAGGCCTGCCTTACGCAAGAGGAGACGTGGCCCATGTTTGGGGGATGTCACCTGCCTGGCTATAGTGGTGAATATTGCTCTGTTTATGCGCGGCCCCGAACCACGCGTGAGATGGTTTTTATACCTATTCATTGCGCAGGGCAAAGTTTGTATTGGTTGGCCGTTGGGCGTGCATATTGGGATGCGCACGTGCCGTGATCCATCGCCTAAAAAGGGGAACCTTACATGAAAATCACCCGTATCCGCGTTTTTCAAACCGATCTGCCTTATGTGGATGGTGGCTATTGCTGGGGGGCGGGCAATGTGATCGAGGTTGCGCGCGCCTCCGTCGTGGTGGTTGAAACCGATGCGGGGGTTTCTGGGTGTGGGGAATTCACGCCATGCGGTGAAAACTATATGGTGGCCCATTCGGCGGGGGTGCCCGCCTTGGCGCGGTTGGTCGCGCCGCGTTTGATCGGCCAAGACCCGCGCGATGTGGTGCGTATTGAGGCCCTGATGGATGACACCGTGCAAGGCCACGGATACGCCAAATCGCCGTTTGATGCCGCCTGTTGGGACATTTTGGGTCAATCCCTGAACGCCCCGTTGTGGCGACTTTGGGGTGGGCGGTTGACCCATGGGGCGCCGATGTATCGCGTCGCCCCGCAGCGTAGCCGCACAGAAACCGAGGCCGAGCTTAACCGCCATCGCGCGGCGGGGTATCGGCAGTTTCAGATTAAGGTGGGCGCCGATTGGGCGCGTGACATCGACACGATCCGCGCCTTGGTGCCGTTGTTGCAGCCCGGTGAAAAAGCCATGGCCGACGCCAACCAAGGTTGGCGGGTGGATGATGCCATTCGCGTGGCGCGGGCCACCAATGACCTGGATTTCATCTTGGAACAACCCTGCCGCACTTATGAGGAATGTCAACAGGTGCGCCGCGTTGCCCATCACCCGATGAAGTTGGATGAATGCGTCACCGGCATGGCCGCCGCACAGCGCATTGTGGCCGATCGCGGGGCAGAATTGGTGTGCCTTAAAATCTCAAACCTGGGCGGGTTGTCCAAGGCGCGCCGCGTGCGCGATTATCTGGTCGCGCATCGGTTTCCCGTGGTGGCCGAGGACAGCTGGGGTGGCGAAATTGCCACCGCTGCGTTATCCCATTTTGCGGCCACTACCCCGCCCGAATACCTGCACAACACCACGGATTTGATGAACTATAACACCCGATCCACCGGCGTGGGCGGGGCCGTGGCGCAGGGTGGCAAATTGTTCGCCCCCGATGCCCCGGGCCTGGGTGTGGCCCCCGATTTTGATAGTTTGGGCAACGCGGTTGCCGTTTATGGAAACGCGCCGTGAAAATCATCCGCATCACTGTCTATCACGTTGATCTGCCGCTGGCACAGCCCTATTGGCTATCGGGTGGGCGTTTGCGGTTTGATGTTTTGGACGCAACATTTGTGAAACTGGAAACCGATGCGGGCCTAACCGGTTGGGGCGAGGGCACGCCATGGGGCCATACCTATGTGCCCGCCCATGGCCCCGGCATTCGCGCAGGCATCGAAACGATGGCACAGGCCATTTTAGGCCTTGATCCACGCTGTGTTGAAGCGGTGGAACACGCGATGGATCTATGCCTGCCTGGCCATTTATATACCAAGGCACCGATTGATATGGCCTGTTGGGATATTGCGGGGCAGGCCGCAGAACTGCCCATTGCCAAAATGCTGGGCGCCGGTGATGCAGACGGCACGTGGATTGCATCCTCCATCTCCTCTGGTGATCCAGACTATATGCTGAATCTCATCAAAGAGTATCGCGCGCGAGGTTATAAGGTGCATTCGGTCAAGGTGGGGGGAGATGTGACCGCCGACATTACCCGCATTCGCCACCTTGAGGCCAACCGCCTGCCTGATGAACGCATCCTCTATGACGTCAATCGCGCCTGGACCAGGCGCGAGGCCGCGTTGGTTATGAACGCCACCGCCGATTTAGGCATCACGGTGGAACAACCCTGCGAAACGCTTGACGATATTGCCGCCCTGCGCCGCATCACCACCGCCCCGATCAGCGTGGATGAAAGCCTGGTTACCCTCCAAGATGCCGCGCGGATCGCCCGCGATGGTCTGGCCGAGGTGTTTGGCATCAAACTTAATCGCGTGGGTGGGCTGACGCGTGCGCGGCGGATGCGCGATATTGCACTGGCCCATGGTATCCAGATGTATGTTATGGCCACTGGTGGGTCTGTTTTGGCCGATACCGAGGCCGCGCATCTGGCCCAATCGGTGCCTGCCGCATTTCGGCTGGGCACTTGGGCGTGCCAAGATATGATCACGTTTGATCCCGCCCCCGGCCACGGGGCGCGCAACGAAAATGGCAAACTCATGGTTAGCGACGCGCCCGGTTTGGGTGTTGCGCCCGATGAAAACCGCCTTGGCCCGCCCCTTGCAACATATGAGGTTTCAACATGAAGATGCAGCCCATTCAAACACGTGCATCCACCACTGAATGCCGGATTACCCGCATCCGTCTTTGGCATGTGCCCTTGACCAGTCACAAAACCTATTACATGGCCGATGGCAAAACCTGTGACACTGTTGAAACCGTTGTAATTGCGGTTGACACCGACGCCGGTTTCACCGGGTGGGGGGAGGTGTGCCCAATCCCGCACTATCTGCCCGCCTATGCGCGGGGTGTGGCCCCCGCGATACAAGAGGTGGCGCCGGTGCTGATCGGGGCCAACCCCGTGGGGGCAGAGGCCGTGATGGCCCGCATTGATACGTATTTACAGGGCCACGTTTACGCCAAATCCGCGATTGATATTGCATTGTGGGATATTACGGGCCAGGTGGCGGGCCTACCGCTTCACGCGCTTGTGGGTGGGCGGCGGCAGGCCGATTTACCCCTGTATCATTCCATCACGTGCATCGCCCCCGATGATATGGTCGACATCGCGCATGAGGCGCAGGCCCAAGGTATCATGCAGTTTCAGGTAAAACTGGGCGCCTCGGGTGATTGGCAAACCGATGTTGAACGCCTAACCAAGGTGCGCGCGGCCGTGGGCCCCGGCCCATTGGTGTATGGCGATTGGAACTGTGGGGCCACGTCGCTGACGGCCAGCCGCGTGGGCCGCGCCGTGGCGCATCTGGATGTGATGTTGGAACAACCCTGCGCCACACTGGCCGATTGCGCCCGTGTGCGTGCGGCAACCGGCCTGCCCATGAAGATTGATGAACTGGCCCACGACACCACCACCTTGATGGAAGGGCACGCCTTGGGCATCATGGATGCGGTGGCGTTAAAATTGTCAAAATTCGGCGGGGTATCGGCCCTGCGTCGCGCGCGGGATCTGTGCCTGCACCTGGGGGCAAAAATGTGTATCGAAGACACCTGGGGTAGCGACATCACCACCGCCGCCCTGCTGCACCTGGGCGCGGCAACGGCCCCCGACCGGGTGCTGAACGTGTGTGATTTGTCAGGCTATGTTGCCCCCCGCCTGGCCGAGGATGCGCCCACCCGCCACCAGGGGCGCATTGCCCCGCCCGAAGGGCCGGGGTTGGGCATTACCGTTGACGCCGCCCGCCTTGGGGCCCCTGACCTAATTTTGGATTAACGCTATGCACAAACACCATACGCAATCTGAATGGATTGATCGCGCCCGCGCCGTTCTACCCGCCGCCGGTTTCGGCAATTTCGACCCCGGTATTATTATCGCGCGCGGCCAAGGCAGCCGTGTTTGGGACGAAGGCGGCAACGAATACGTCGATTATTTAATCGGGTCAGGGCCCATGTTGTTAGGTCACGGCAACCCCGAGGTGATGGAGGCCGTTTTAGAACAACTGCCCAAAGGCATGACCTTTTTCGCCAACAACGCGCGCGGTATTGAGCTGGCCGAGGCGATCGTTGACGCCGTGGCGTGTTGTGAACAGGTGCGGTTCGTTGCCTCGGGCGGCGAGGCCGATATGTATGCCATGCGCCTGGCCCGCGCCTATACCGGCCGCGACAAAATTTTGAAGTTTGAAGGCGGCTATCACGGCATGAGCGCGGAGGCACAGATGAGCCTGGCCCCCACGCGCCACGTCAATTTTCCCACGCCCGTGCCCGATAGCGCGGGTATCCCCCAAAGTGTGGCCGATCAGGTTTTGGTCGCGCCCTATAATGATCTTGACGCTGTGGCATCGTTGTTTGACGAACACGATGATGTGGCGGCCATTATTGTGGAACCACTCCAACGGATCATTCCGGCGCAACCTGGGTTTTTGCACGGGTTGCGCGCGCTGTGTGACGAACATGCGGTCTTGTTGGTGTTTGACGAAATCGTCACGGGGTTTCGCCTGGCCTATGGCGGGGCACAAGAACGCTATGGGGTTATCCCCGATATTTGCACATTGGGTAAAATCGTAGGCGGCGGGTTTCCGTTGGCCGCGCTGGGCGCCTCGGCACAAATCATGGCGCATTTCGACAAGGCGCTTGCCGGCCAAGACAAATGGTTGATGCAGTTTGGCACCCTATCGGGCAATCCCGTCGCGGCGGTGGCGGGCTTAAAAACGATGGAGATACTGCGCCGCGAGGGGCAGTATGATCGTCTGCGTGCATTAGGGCAGCAGGTGCAAACGATGCAAGCGACGGCATTAACCCAGGCGGGCATCGCCCACCGTATCTGCGGTGACCCAACACTGTTTGATATTTATTTCACCGACGCCGAATGCATCGATTACCGCAGCGCCACACACCGTAACCCAAAAATGGGTGAAATTTGGAACGCGACCCTGCGCGCGCACGGCGTGTTCAAATCCCCGGGCAAAATGTATACGCCACTTTCGTTAACCCAGGCAGACCTAGACCTAACACAAACGGCCGTCATAGCGGCAGCACAAGCGGTGGCCACGATGTCGTGATGTCGTCGGATGGGGGAGAAGATAGTGTTGAGCGTGTAGTGTTATTTTCACGCCATTGGAAAGCATGAATACAAGTCCTACTCAATTCATCCGGTGTCCACCCCCACCCTGAGGCAATGCCATCGTAGTCCGAACTAAAAGATCGAATAAACGTTGCACGCCGAAAGCGCCACGTATGAATCGCATTGATCGCCCATGGGACCTGGAAAAATAATCCCCACATAAACAGGGCGGCGTCCGATTTCACGCCTTATGTTGGTTTCATAATAGCTTTGAACAAGGTTCATTTGCAACTGAAACCCCTCATTATTATATAAAAAATAATCACTTCTGAGGCGATCATAATTTGGCAAAGCCCAGCAAAAATCCCTACCATTTGCGATGTCTTCGGCAGCTTGTTGAATATCACGCGATACTTGTTGGTTTGTTCGTGTAATTATAAAATTTAGTGCAATAAAAAACCCCAATATCAACACAAAGAATATCACAGTAAACGTTTTCATGTTAAAGATCTCTATGAAAGTCTGACCAATGCGGATTGCGTGCAAAGATGTTTAATATATCCTGGCGCGTGATGTCTTGTGGCGATGGGGTGGGTTCGGGATGGTGGCGGCTGATGAATGCATGTTCGCCCAATGTATATCCGGCCACCATTGCCTCGCGGTCATATTGCCCATCGGTTTCGCCCCAATCCAACAGTTGCGCCACGTTTGACCCCAACAACGTGGTCGAACGCCCATATCCGGCACAGGCCATGATATACCCGTAATGAAGGTTTGACCAATAATCATAGTAATAGATGCTGCCTGAATTGCCTAATCTTTGAAGTTGTCCCCAAACAGGTTGAATACGGGGTTTATGATCCCAATCCCCGCCCCCGCGGAAAATGAAATCTTGGATTTCGCCTTGGCGGCCGCTGTTGGTGTGGAATTGGCGAAAGGTATCGATTAAATTGATGCCGTCAACCACCACCTGGCCCATGCCGCCGTTGGCAAATCGTTGCCGATAGACATAGGCGCTGCGCCGATTGGTATTCATTTCATCGACGATGAATTGCACGATGGAATTTGATATTTTCAAATCATATTCGATTACCATATCATTTTCGCGAATCCCGTTGGGCCGTGATGTTATCCTAGACGCAGGGCCGCGATATTTTTCAAGGCCGGGGTAAAGATTTGTTCGCCCAACAGATAAATCATAAAAATCACGGTGACCTTCTGTTTGAAACGCGGCGCTGCCATAGGGTTCGGCCCAAACATAATACCTGTAGTTTGGTGCGATAAATTCCGCCTGGCTTATCATATGGTATGCCTTCACATCATCCGTTGTGTTGGGAAAT
>CALFSY010000133.1 GCA_937916365.1 uncultured Jannaschia sp.
TTTAGTAAATTATATACGTTTATGGGTTGTATTTCAATCACGCGAACGCGGCCAACGCAAAAAACAAGGCTGGGCCAAATCCAGCGTCCCGATTTGTTCGAAAAATACGTAAGCACGACGCGGCATCATGAATATCAATTTGCCGAAATTGCCAAAACATATGCGCCCCAAATACCGCAATGCCTAATATTGCCAAAACCAAGGCACGCCCATCCCCTGCCGGCCCAAGCGCTAATATAACCGCAATACCCAAACAGATGGAGGAGGCGCCCCCAAACCCCAACAGCCATGCCGCCGTTTGATCACCAAATAGCAACGCAGTGGATCGCACACCAATTATGGCGTCATCTTCTTTGTCTTGATGGGCATAAATTGTATCATAAAACAATGTCCAGGCAATCCCACCGCCGTAAAGAAAAACCGCCGGCCAACCAAGATGCCCGGCATGGGCTGTCCACGCCAACAGCGCGCCCCAATTAAATGCAATCCCTAAAAAAAGTTGCGGCCACCAGGTAAAACGTTTTGCAAATGGATAAACCGCAACGGGGGCCAGGGATAATATCCCAAGAACGATGGTGTTTACGTTAAACGTCAATAAGATAACAAAGGCCGTCACGGCCTGAACAACCAACCAAACCAACGCTGCGCGTGGCGTGATTTGCCCCGAAGGAAGGGGGCGGTTTTTCGTGCGGGAAACGGCGGCGTCAAATTTTCGATCTAAAAGATCATTCCATGTGCATCCTGCGCCACGCATTAAAAACGCACCAATGGCGCACCCTATTACGATCCATAGATCGAAAAGACGTAAGTTATTATCGCTGGCAGCGGCCAAAAACACCCCCCACCAGCATGGCAACAGCAAAAGCCAGGTGCCAATGGGCCGATCCACACGGGATAGACGTAAATAGGGCCGTGCCCACACCGGTGCACGTGTGTCCACCCAGTTACCTTGCACGGCATCGGCGACCTGCCCCTCTGGTATTTGCATTGGCCTGTTCATAAAATTCACTCCATGCGGATAACACCGAAGATACGCCTTTATGTAACCCACCCCTTGGGGCAGGATCAAACTGTGCCACTGTCGCGGGATCAGGCAAAATATCTGTTCACCGTGATGCGCCAGGGCACAGGGGATGTTGTGACAGTATTCAACGGTGTTGATGGGCAATGGCAGGCCGAAATATCAAAAACGGCAAAATCACATGGCACACTGATTTGTCGAATATATACCGCCCCATTGCGTATGCCCCCCGATCTTTGGTTATTGTTTGCCCCAATCAAAAAAAATCGCACCGATTTCATCGTGGAAAAAGCCGTCGAATTAGGGGCCGCGCGCATTTGCCCGGTGCGCACCGCCTTCACCAATGCCGAACGCATTCGCCAAGACCGATTACAAGCCCATGCGATTGAGGCCGCAGAACAGTGCGGCGGCACCTTTGTGCCCCCGGTGATGGATTTGAAGCGCCTGCAAGACGTGCTTGAGACTTGGCCGCACGATCGGCGCCTGATCTTGGCCGATGAAACACTTATCGGCACGCACACGCCACCGCTATCTGCAATACCGCCTGCCGATAAATGGGCAATTCTGATTGGACCAGAAGGCGGATTTTCCGACGCCGAGCGCGCGCGGATGGCCGCCCTTCCTTACGTGACACCCATTGGATTGGGTCCACGCATTCTGCGTGCTGATACGGCGACCATCGCTGCGCTAACATTATGGCAAAGCATATGGGGGGATTGGCGGTAATACCCTATGGTGCGCCAGGGATATAATACCGATTGTCAAAAACTCTAAGTTTACCTGATCTATTCCTAAAATTCATGGATTGCTGCATATTTTTCGTCAAGATAATCCAAAAGTGGGGCCGCACTAATCGCTGCGCCTGTTGCATTTACAATCGTATCTTGTGGGGGGCGCAAACCACCAAAACGATGCACCCGTTTGGTTAACCATTCGATCGCGGGCAAAGGATCCCCCTGCGCCAAACGATCATCCAGCGAGGGCACATCGGCGCGCAAAGCCTTATAAAGACAACCTGCATAAACATTTCCCAAAGTATAGGTTGGAAAATATCCAAACAATCCTGCGGCCCAATGCACATCTTGCAACATACCGTTTGAGGGGCGATTGATCGCCATGCCAAAATCAGATTGAAACCGATCGTTCCACGCCGCTTCAACCTCTGTCACCGGCAAATTTCCAGAAATGAGCGCACGTTCCAGATCAAAGCGCAGCATAATATGCAGATTGTAATGAATTTCGTCTGCTTCGGTGCGGATGAAGCCAGGCTGAACCGCATTCACAGCACGGGTAAAGGTTGCCGGATTGTCAAGGCCAATCTCGCCAAATCGGTCACGCATCACAGTGAAAAGCCATCTGGTAAACGCGGGTGAACGGCCCAGTTGATTTTCATAAATCCTGCTTTGACTTTCATGCACCCCCATTGAGGCACCTTCACCCAAAATCGTCAGCATATAATCGGCGGTGATATTTTGTTCGTAACCTGCGTGCCCAACTTCATGTATTGTGGAATAAAGACATCCCAATGGGTCGGCTTCATCAACGCGCGTTGTGATGCGCACATCGGTGCCAGACCCCGACGAAAAGGGATGCACGGCCAAATCAATGCGCCCACGATCAAAATCGTATCCAAACGCACGGGCAATGTGCTCGCCGAGCGCCAGTTGCACGTGGTGTGGAAAATGCCCCCGGATTTGCGGCATGGGCGCCAGATCGGCAATGCGGGCCCGCAAGTTGATCAACCGTGGGCGCATTTGATCAAACAACGTGGCGATTTCCGCCTCGGTCATCCCGGGTTCGTAATCTTGCAAAAGCGCATCATAAAGCGCGCCATCCGCCGCAACGGCCTGCGCCTCTTGTCGACGTAGGGCCACAATTTGTTTTAGCATCGGCAAAAAGGCGGCCACGTCTTCGTCTGCGCGAGCTTGGGCCCAAATTCCGTGGGCCAATGATGTAATCCGTGTGATTTCGGCCGCCAAGTCAGCGGGCACTTTGCGGGTACGATCATAGCGCCGTTGAATTTCGCGCAGGTGGGCGCGGTCTTCTTCCGATTGTGGTTCGGCGGCGGCCAACATATCACCAACCTCGGGCGCGGCGCGGCGGGCGTGTAGCACGGATTCAAGTGCGGCCATTTCATCTGCCCGCTGTGCAGCGGCACCTTTGGGCATGACAGTTTCTTGGTCCCATCCCAATCGCATCATGGTTTGGGCCAAGGTTTGGGTGCGGCGCTGATAGGCGAGCAAATCAGATAGCACGGTCATGGGTTAGCTCCGGATAGATTGTAATATGGGATAAAATGACAAAAATCTTGCCCGTTGGACCAATGTTATCAAAACAACCGCACCAAATTGATGCACAATCGCCAGGGGTAAGGGCGACGAATACATAACTGTAATAATACCAAGCACCATTTGACCCAAAATCATCGCCAATGCCCAATCAAAGGCGCGTTTGGTTGTCCGATGCGTTGATTGTCGGGCCATACTCCAAATAATGACCCCATAAATGGCCACTGCATATCCTAATAAGCGGTGGAAAAACTGTACTGTGCCGTCATTTTCAAACAGATTGCGCCACACTGGCTCTAACACCCACATATTTGGTGGCGTTAAACCATCGGCCATCAAGGGCCAATCCGTATAATTTCGCCCTGCGTCGATACCGGCAACCAGCGCGCCCACCAAAATTTGCAGAAATACCAAATACAAAAGCCCTGCCGCCCCTCTTATAAGCCGCCGGTCCCCTGCCCGCCGTGATTGCATAAGATCGGCATGATCGCGGGATAATGTCAGGATAAACCATGCAAGCAAGGCTAAGATGACAAAGGCCAATCCCAGGTGAATTGCCAAACGATACGACGCAACATCCAACATAGCAGGCGCCAAACCGGAACGAACCATCCACCACCCGATCCAAGCCTGCAGACCGCCCAAACCACCCAGCAAGAGCAAACGCCCCATCCACCCCGGTGGAATGTGCCGCATTATCAATAGGCCCAGAAACCCCAGTGCCCACACCAACCCAATGAACCGGCCCAACTGTCGATGCCCCCATTCCCACCAATAGATGACCTTGAATTGGGCCAGCGTCATGCCGCGATTTTGCAACTGATATTCAGGAATGGCACGATAGGCGGTAAATTCCGCCTCCCACTGTGCTTGGGACAGGGGGGGTATGGCACCGATAATTGGTGCCCACTCTGTGATTGCCAAACCGGAATCGGTCAACCGGGTTAATCCCCCCACCGCAATCATAACAACCACAAGGGCGAATAAAATCATCAACCACCCGCGGACAAACCGGCGCGCACGACCACGATCGCGTCTGATGCCACCTGGGGTTGCCGCCCGTTTTTGGGGGTCTTCAACGTCTTCAAAAATACCTGGGCGTATGGCCATGGGCCGCTCTCCGATATGTGTTATGGGAAGGGGGTTAACCTGCCTACCCTCGTGCTGCAAGAAACCTGCAAAATGGTTTATGGCATTAAAACCGTCACCCCCCAAATGATCCCAATCAATATGGGTTGGTGTATTAAATAAATCGCCAGGCTATGACGGCCCGGCCAAGACATCAAACGCACCCAAAACGACGGATAGCCACGCGCGCGTGTATCCCAAACACCGATGCGCGCCCCCGTTCGTGCCACCGCTACCCCGATAAGAAAGGGGCCAAGCCAGGGAAAAATGGGCACATAATCCATCGCTTGGATAGGTATTTCGTGTAATCCAACCCACCAAAGTGCGGGGGTTGTAAAGACCGTTGGCCGCACTGCAAATGAAGCCCAAACAACAAAAATCGCCACACCCCAAAGCACCCAATCCGGCATGCGCCACAACACGATCCCCACAAAGCGCGCCGCAACGATTGCATGTAGAATTCCAAAAAAGATAAAGGCGTGTGGAACGGCGATATACGTAACAATGGTGACCAAACCCGCGGCCCCGGCAATACGCACGATCCCGCGCCAAAAGGCCCGCCACCGCACCCCATTGGCATGGGCAAGGCCCAAGCTAACACCAGCCAGGAATAAAAAACTGCCCGCGGTGCATAGCGCCAAAAACCGCCACCCCCCGGTGGTGGCAGCGCCAGGCGCAAGGTAACCAAACATCTCTAAATCGAAAACGGTATGATATGCGATCATCGCGGCCAATGCCGCCGTGCGGGCCAGATCAAATCCGATCACACGCGGGAATGCGGGCCGCCGATGCCCCAACACAGGCGGGGTTGATGAATCATACATACAGGGTGTGTAACAACCTTATCTTGCTATTCCTACCAAGGATGGCACACAAAATATCATTCTTTGTTTAATCGTTATGGATTGCAATAAAAATAATGCACGCATTTGATTTTCAACACAAAATCGCAGGAAAAGAATGGAAAGCCGCATGGTTGGATTGGCCACCATAGCAAATATACGGAACATTGCGGGCCACAAGTTGATCTCTAATATAGAAAAATGGCGCGGTTGACGGGGCTCGAACCCGCGACCCCCGGCGTGACAGGCCGGTACTCTAACCAACTGAGCTACAACCGCACTCACCCATTGATTTATCAATGTATAGGCTGGTGTATGCGTCCGATAGGGGAACGTCAAGCAGTCTTCGCGTATTCAATTTGTTTTTATAAATCACCGCAGACCATCATCCACGGCGAAACGGACGATTGGCTGTTACAGATGCCGCCTGCCTTCGCTCGCGCGCAAACACATAAAGCCCCGCCCCAACAATTAATACCATACCGGCGATCATCCATGGCCCCGGCACCTCGCCAAAAATGGCCCATCCCCAAAATACTGCAATCGGTAAAAGTGTGTATTCATAGGGCGCCACAGTGGCTGGAACACCGATTTTATACGCTCTGCTTAGGGTATAACCAACGGCGGCGGAACATAGGCCTATCATGGCAAATGGCCCCCAATCTTGCGGTGCTGGCCACACCCACGACCGCAATAAAAAGACCAAGCTGTCATGATTGACGTAGGGCATAAATCGGCCATCCCCGGCGATCAGAAAGAACACAAAACTAACCAAAATAAATGCGCCCTGAATATAAATCGCCATGGCCGAGGCGGCCGATTGTGCACCCAATTTCCGGGTCAACACATTTGTGCCCGCATAACAGAGCGCCGCCAACACAGGCAAAATTAAACTCACCCGGCCAATATCGCCCCAGTCGATCCCCGGGGCCATCATCACCAAGACACCCACAAATCCAATACCAATGGCGATCAAACGGTGCGGGCCCACCGTTTCTCCCAAAACCGGAATGGCCAGCAGCGTAATAAATAGGGGCGATACGAAAAATAGCGCCGTTGCCGCCCCCAAGGGCATAACAGCCAAAGCCGCAAAAAAGGTCATGTTCGCCAAAACAATCAACCCGGCGCGCACCCCATGCAACCCCAGTTGATTGGTTTTAAGCAGCCGCCACCCCCCCCTCAAGCTGCAAAACCACGACCGAGGCTGAAATACCGATTAAGGATCGAATGAACACAATTTGATGCAGCGGATAATCATCGGCAAGATACTTAATCAACATATCGTTGATAGAGATGAAAAACATCCCCACCATCAAAAGGATGATCGCGCGTCTGTTGTCATCAATCGTTTTCATTCGGGGCTTTCATGCAGGTGAACGTTTCGCGTGAAATTATGCCCCACGAATTGTATCGTATGGATGTGGTTGCGGGGCGGGGTGTGTAAAAAAGTATTGCACTTTTCCTGCACACAATCCCCGCCCATCGCAAGGGGTCTTTATAGTATGTTATTTTTCCGGCAAAGGAATGAATTCACGATTGTCATTTGGCGGGAGTTGAAACCGCCCGTGTTCCCAATCACCCGCGCGCCAGGCTTCTTTCGCATCTTCTATGCGCTCTTTAGAAGAGGCGACGAAATTCCACCAGATGTAACGTGGGCCCTCTAATGTTTCGCCCCCCAATAACATCACCCGCGCGCCTTGTTCGCCTGCGGTCATGGAAACCTTGTCACCCGGTCGAAACACCATCATTTGCCCGGCTTCAAACACCCGTCCCCCGATGTCGACCGCCCCTTGCACGATATAGGCGCCGCGGTCTTCGTGATCGTCGGGCATGGGCAACTTTGCCCCTGGCTGTAATATGGCATCGGCATAAAACATGTCCGAGGCTGTTTTAACCGGTGCGTGGCTGCCGTATGCACTACCTAAAATTAGGCGCAGCGTTTTACCCTCGCCCTCCATCATCGGAAGATCGGGTTTTGCCGCGTGCGCAAAGGCCGGTGCGATATCTTCAGCATCTTTAGGTAGGGCAATCCAGGTTTGGATGCCAAATATGCTATAGGGGTTTTTCAACATATCGCCATCGACACGTTCGGAATGGGTAATCCCATGGCCCGCCGTCATCAGGTTTACCGCCCCCGGTTCGATCCACTGATCGCTGCCTAAACTATCACGGTGATGAAATTTGCCTTTGTAAAGGTAGGTCACAGTGGCCAAACCAATGTGGGGATGCGGGCGCACATCAATGCTTTGGCCCGTCAGAAATTCCGCAGGCCCCATTTGATCGAAAAATATGAAAGGCCCCACCATTTGGCGACTTGGGGCAGGCAGCGCGCGGCGTACCTCAAAATCGCCCAGGTCACGGGCACGGGGAATGATAACAGTATCAATCGCGTCGACGGCATCCCCCGTCGGGCAATCGGGATCAAGGGCGGGATTCCAGCTCATTTCAACAACCTCCGAGGTATAAAATTTTCTATCATGTTATTTAGGGTGTTGGACGCGCGCGCACATTAGGCAAAATCGCACGGTAACCACGCATCACTGAA
>CALFSY010000134.1 GCA_937916365.1 uncultured Jannaschia sp.
TGACTATCAAGCAGGATGATTTAGATGGGTTTTTTACCCTTCTATCACGCAACGCATCGGGCAACGATGTGCCATGGTGGCGCAAATTAACCGCGCGCACCCGATATATCCGCCGCGTGATAGATCAACGCAACCCCATGTATCGTGCCCGCCAAAACGTGGCGCACCATTATGATTTATCATCCGAACTTTACGATCTGTTCCTGGACGAAGATCGACAATATTCGTGCGCGTATTTCAAAGATCCTTCAATGACGCTTGAGGCCGCGCAAAACGCAAAGAAACGCCACATTGCCGAAAAACTGTTGATCGAACCAGGGATGGAGGTTTTCGAAATCGGCTGCGGTTGGGGGGGCATGGCGTTGACATTGGCGCGCGACTATGGCGCCCGGGTTTTGGGCGTAACGTTAAGCGCGGAACAACATCGCATTGCCACCGAACGCGCTGCTGCGGCCGGTTTGGCGGACCGGGTGAAATTTGAACTGCGCGATTATCGCAAAATCAAAGGCACGTTCGATCGCATCGTATCTATAGGCATGTTTGAACACGTGGGCGCACCCCATTACGCCGAATACTTTGGGCATGTGCGTGATCGGTTGAAATCCGATGGTATTGCCCTAATCCATTCGATTGGTCGTGTTGGCCCGCCGAGTGCCACCAGCCCCTGGATCACCAAATATATTTTTCCCGGCGGGTATGTGCCGGCGTTATCGGAAATGGCCGCAGCCGTGGAAAAATCGGGGCTTTACCCCACCGATGTTGAAATTTGGCGGCTACATTATGCCGAAACCCTGCGCCATTGGCATGATCGGTTTATGGCACAGATTGATAAAGCCGCGGCACTGTATGACGATGCCTTTTGCCGGATGTGGCGTTTTTACCTAAAGTCATCGGAACACGCATTTCGCCATAGTGGGCAATGTGTGTTTCAATATCAAATGACCCGCCATCAAAATGCGGTGCCGTTGACGCGCGATTATCTTTGCCCAGCTAAAGCGCGGCCATAGGCCTGCGCCGCCTACAAAGTTAACGGCAATAGGGACCGGACCGATAGGTCGCCACATCGAAATGAAAATGATCCTGATGAAAGCGGTCGGAATTTGGGCCCAAAACTGTGCCAAACGGTCCACATGCCCCACGATGAAGGGCGTCTAGCATCCGCCCTTCGCGCCCACTGCGCCAATCGGTTAGCACGGTCAATTCCGTTCCATTGTTAAGCCCAATGCCGGCGATGTCGATCGCATTGCCCAGGGAATGTTCGCTTAACCGTGCACCGCGTTGGGAATTGCGTGTGCGGCACGCATAAGACGCCACAACCCGCAGGTTTACCGCCCCGCCGCCGCGCCGCCCCACTGTGGGCACCAACGTATCTTGCACCCAGGTTTGCAACGCCCGCGCCGTATTGCAATTAATGATCGCCGGTGTCGTTAGCGCAATGCCATCGACCGATTGCAGGCGAATGGGTTCTGCGATACCACACCCTGCGATTGATCCGGTAATCGCCGTTAATCGATCCCCCGTCAAACCGGCCTGCCCGCACAACCCATTACCGCGGTTGGCCACAGGGGGGCGTGTGGGTTGTTGCGTGGCGTGCACAGGCCTAGCGTTTTCACGCTGCTGTGGGCGGAGCGAGGCGCGCGGCGCCAATATGGGCTGCGCGATCACTGTTGGAACAGGTGATTGTGTAGGTGCGCCTGGATTACCCGGGTTAGGCAGGGGCCGGGGTGAACGATCCGGCGCATTGGCCCACGCCATAAAGGTTAAGGCCACCATCGCCAGCACCCCGAACACAAAAACGTGACCCGATTTACGCCTCACGGGTCTGTGCCTTTGGTTTTGGTGGAAAATCGCCCGAAATCAGGGGCGGCGGTGTCTTGCCCCGCTTGCACAATACCGCGCCGGATCGCGCGCGTGCGCGTGAAATAAGCGTGCAATTTATCCCCATCCCCCGTGCGAATGGCGCGTTGCAGGGCGAACAATTCCTCGGTGAACCGGCCTAGTATTTCCAATGTGGCGTCTTTGTTCGATAAAAACACATCGCGCCACATCACAGGGTCTGATGCCGCAATGCGCGTAAAATCCCGAAACCCCGCGGCGGAATATTTTATAACCTCGCTATCGGTCACACGGCGCAAATCATCAGCAACCCCAACCATCGTATAGGCGATCAGGTGCGGTGCATGCGATGTGACGGCCAGCACCAGATCATGGTGATCGGCATCCATATGTTCAACGGTTGCACCGCATTCTTCCCATAAAGCGTGTAGCCGGTTTAACGCGGCGGTATCGGTATTGGGCGGCGGGGTTAAAAGAACATAACGATTGTCAAACAATTCCGCAAAACCCGATGTGGGGCCGGAATGTTCGGTTCCGGCCAAGGGATGGCCGGGAATAAAATGCACATGATCGGGCAGATACGGGGTAACCCGCGCGATGACATCACGTTTGACCGATCCCACATCGGTAAGTGTTGCGCCCATGGCCAAGTGCGGGGCAATCGTTTGTGCCACATCGCCCATGGCACCAACCGGCACACACAGCACAACCAAATCGGCGTCTGCCACGGCCTCGGCCATGGTTTCGGTGATGTGGTCGCAAAACCTAAGATTACGCGCGATGTTGCGCGTGTCGGCGGATCGCGCCGTGCCTACGATCTCTTGGGCTAGATTGCTGCGTCGTATCGCATGGGCCATGGAACTGGCAATCAACCCCAAACCGATCAACGCGACACGTTTGTAAAGATAGCTCATCAATTTCTCTTAAATCGCGTAAGGGTATCAAGCACGCGATCCACATCTGCGGGGCGTCCCACTGTGATGCGCAGGGCCTCGGGCAATTTATACCCTTTAACGGGCCGCACGATGATGCCTTCGGATTGCAGGTGGGCGTTGGCGGCGTCTGCCTCTGCTTCGTTGGTAAAACGTGCCAACACAAAATTGGCGTGACTGTCATCGACCGATAAGCCTATGTGCCGTAAACCATCGGTTAGGTGTGCGCGGCCCTCGGCGTTTGCGCGGCGGCATTGGGCGACGAAATCGGTGTCGCGCACGGCGGCCTCGGCCCCCGTTAAGGCCAATGATGATAGGTTGAATGGCCCACGGATGCGGTTTAGCACGTCAATGACGTGGGCCGGGCCATATCCCCACCCGACGCGCAATCCACCAAGCCCATAAATTTTTGAAAAGGTGCGTGTCATTACAACGTTTTGTCGCCGGTCCACCAGCGATGCGCCGCCGTCATATTCGGCCACAAATTCCGCATAGGCGCCATCAATCACCAGAAGGCATTGATCGGGCAGGGCATCGGCCAAATGCTGCATTTCGCTGATCGGCACCATTGTGCCCGTCGGATTGTTGGGATTGGCGACAAAGACCAACCGCGTTCGGTCGGTCACGGCGGCCAGCAACACATCAATATCGGTGACACGTTGGGTTTCCGGCACCTCAACCGGGGTGGCGCCCACCGCCTGTGCGGCGATGCGATACATGGAAAATCCGTGCCGGGTAAAAACTACTTCATCCCCAAGGCCGGCATAGGCCTGGCATAACCAGGTCAACACTTCGTCCGATCCCACGCCGCAAATAATCCGCATTGGATCAATGGCATGCACCGCTCCAATCGCGGTGCGTAAAGCGGCGTGATCGGTCGCGGGATACCGATGCAAATGCGCGGCCATGTTTTGCACGGCTTTGGTCGCTTGCGGGCTTGGCCCAAATGGGTTTTCGTTTGAGCTAAGTTTTAAGGGCGCGGTGTGACCGGCAAGCGCGCTGGCCCCGCCCTGATATAAGGCGATGTTTAGAATACCAGGTTGTGGTTTAATCGGCATAGGCATCGGCCCGGTGTTAAGACAAGTCATATGACCATAGTCAAGGTGCCACACTTTACGCGGCCCGTCACCCATATCTACAACACGCCGTTTTTATGGCAAAACAGTGCATGGCCCCATGTTCGCACGCTTAAAAAAAACTTTGCGGATCAATATCAATGGATAGGCGCAGGTTTTTCGGGCGCTTCAAACCCGCGGTCCAATCATGCAGGGCCGATTGTAGGGGGGCGGTTTTAGGGGCCTTAACCAACAATCGCACCCGATACCGCCCCCGCACCCGCGCAATGGGGGCAGGGGCCGGTCCGTAAACCTGGGCCCCGATCGCGCGGAGCGGGGCGTCGGTGCGGGCCAGGTGGCGACCAAAATCGTGGGCGGTGGGGGCATGGGGGCATGAAATCACAATCCCGGCCAACCGCCCGAATGGTGGCATTCCGGTTGCTTGGCGCGCGGCTGCCTCAGTGCGCCAAAAATTCTGCCCATCATCGTTTAGAATGGCGCGTAGAACCGGATGATCGGGTTGAAAACTTTGCAATAGAGCAACCCCCGGGGTATCGCGGCGCCCCGCGCGGCCCGCGACCTGCCGCATCAGTTGAAAGGTGCGTTCAGCGGCGCGCAGATCCGATCCCTGCAACCCCAGATCGGCGTCAATCACACCCACCAACGTTAAGTGCGGAAAATTATGCCCCTTTGCCACCAGTTGGGTGCCGATGATAATGTCAACATTGCCTTGGGTAATATCATGGATTTTATCTTTCAACGCACGCGCAGATCCAAATAGGTCAGAGCTTAGAACCGCAACCCTTGCCTGGGGGAAGGTGTGCGTGATCTCTTCGGCGACACGTTCCACACCTGGGCCTACCGTGGTCATTTTTCCCGTTACCCCGCATGCGGGGCAGGTTTGGGGAATTGGTTTTGTTTCCCCACATTGGTGACATACCAACCGGTTTTGAAACCGATGTTCCACCATGCGGGCATCGCAATGGTCACATCCAATTTGTTGCCCACAGGCCCGGCACAGTGTCACGGGCGCATACCCACGACGATTTAGAAACAAAAGCGATTGTTCCCCTGCACGCAATCGCGCGGCAATTTCGGCGGCCAGGGGCGGGGAAATCCACGATCCTGTGGCCAAATCCACGCCTCGCATATCAACAATCTGCATCGTGGGGAGAGCCGCCGCCCCAAACCGTGCAGGTAGATCAAGGCGTTTATATTTACCCGATTCCGCGTTGGCCCACGTTTCCAGCGACGGCGTGGCAGACGCCAAAATCACCTGCGCATCGGTCAGTGAGGCGCGTAAAACCGCCATGTCGCGGGCATTGTAAAGCACGCCATCCTCTTGCTTATACGATCCATCGTGTTCTTCATCCACTACGACTAAACCCAAATCCCGGAATGGCAGAAACAGGGCCGATCGCGCCCCGACAACCAATGATGCCTGCCCCTGGGCCAGCATCGACCAACATCGGCGACGTTCGGTAAGCGGCACGCCCGAATGCCATTCGGCGGGTTTGGCCCCGAAACGCGCTTCAACCCGTGTTATAAATTCAGCACTCAATGCGATTTCGGGCAACAGAACCAGCGCCTGCCGACCTTGCCGCAGGCATTGTGCAACGGCTTCTAAATAGACCTCTGTTTTGCCTGATCCTGTGACCCCTTGCAAAAGGGTGGTGCTATAGCGCCGCTGCGCCATGGCTTCTTGCAAAACCTGCGTGGCCTTTGCCTGATCCGGGGTCAGCGTTTTGCCGGGGCGGTTGGCATCAAGCGGGGCATAGGGTATATCGCGCGGTGTATCATATTCGACCACTGCGCCGGTTTGCACCAATCCTTTGACGACGCTGGGCGTAACACCGGATACATCCGAAAGTTCCTGCAACGTTAGGGAACCACCGTTATATGTGGCCATTGTTTTTAGCACACGTTTGCGCGCATTTGTCAGGCGCGCGGGCGTGTTTGTGCCCCGTTGATAGACCTTGCGCATCGAAGGCGGATCACCCAACCCTGGCACACGGGTCGCCAGCCGCAGCATGGCAGACAGCGGCGTTAACGTATATGCACCGGCACGTTCAAGGAAATCACGCATGTCCGGCGGCATTGCCGGCACATCAAACACGCGCACGATCCGCCGCAATTTGTCGGGGTTCCAATCGCCCTGTCCATCGCCCCACACAACACCCAAAACGCGGCGTTTGCCTAAAGGCACCTCAACAAAACTGCCGATCTTGCATCCATTTTCGGGGGCGTGATAATCAAGTATGCGGTCAAATGGTTCAGGCGTTAAAACGCCCACCACGTCGCCATTTTTGAAAAATTTTTCGGCCATCCTTTTCGCCCCGATATGGTTGCGTTAAAAGATCATCGTTGCGTCACAAGCACCGCACGAAAGGACACGATCAGCAATGAAATTTTTTGTCGATACCGCCGATGTTGATGCGATTGCCGAATTGCATGATTTGGGCATGGTCGATGGTGTAACGACGAACCCGTCGCTTATCATGAAATCAGGCCGTGATATAAAAGATGTGACCAAAGAAATCTGTGCGATGGTTACGGGGCCTGTTTCAGCCGAAACTGTGGCGCTTGACGCCGAGGGCATGATCGCAGAGGGGCGTGTATTGGCGGCAATCGCCGATAACATTGCCGTTAAGGTGCCGCTGACCTGGGCGGGATTAAAAGCGTGCAAAGTGTTGTCGGATGAAGGCCGCATGGTCAACGTCACATTATGTTTTTCGGCCAACCAGGCGTTGTTGGCGGCAAAAGCGGGCGCAACCTTTGTGTCGCCGTTTATTGGACGTTTGGATGATATGGGCATTGATGGTTTGGATTTAATTGCAGAGATTCGGGAAATCTATGACAATTATAATTTTTCCACCGAAATCCTGGCGGCCTCGATTCGATCCGTCAATCACATGAAACAGGTTGCCCTCATCGGTGCAGATGTGGCCACAGCGCCACCCACCGTCATTAAATCCATGGTCAACCATGTTTTAACCGACAAAGGGCTGGAGGCTTTTTTGCAGGACTGGGAAAAAACAGGCCAGCGTATTTTATGATGGGTCCATACGGATTCATAAATTCCGGCTGCCACGATGCGGAATTTTGGATCTGTCAAAAGGGGAAAGATATACATGACCGTTAACCAAGCCCAAGTGCGGCGGTTTTCCACGGACGATTGGCGCGACCGCGTTTTGGCCGATCCAGAGCTAATTTTAGAAGACCGCGATCTTATGCGCGCCTTGACCGCGGCCAATGATCGTCAGATGGGCGTCAATTTAATTGATATGCGCGGGATTGCCATGGAACGGTTGGAAAACCGTTTAGACAATTTAGAAAACACCCATCGGTCTGTCATTGCGGTGGCCCACGATAACCTGGTTGGCACAAATCAGGTGCATCGCGCGGCCCTTAGCGTTTTGGCACAACCGGATTTAGCGTCATTTCTAAATGTTATTGACACAGAGATTGCCCGCACCCTACAGGTGGATCATATTCAGGTGGTGATCGAACGGGCCACCTCGAATCGTAGTGCCGCCATCGATCTCCACCCAAACACCCCGATGAAGGGTGCGGCACCGCGCACAATGAATGCCTATCTGGCCAAAGATCGCCGGACGGCCCCGCAAATGCCGATTTTGCGACAGGCCCTCGGCCATAAAAACAAAAGCCAAGCGCGCATTTTCGGTAAACTTTGGGATAACATCCGGTCAGAGGCCATTTTATCGCTGAACCTTGGCCCCCCCCGGCACCCCCGTGCACTTTTGGTTTTGGGATCGACAAATCCTCGGCAATTCCGCCCAGGTGACGGGACGGAGCTTTTGGTGTTTTTCGCGAATGTATGCGCGCTATCGCTGCAACGTTGGCTGGATTCGGATGGACAAACCCCAGTGGGGCGCTTCCCAGAAACATCGCGGGCGTAATGACACTTGCGCTAAGCCCGGCCGTGCGCGACATGTTAGAAACATGGTTGCGTGATCTGGGTGCGTTGCGGGCCGCATCGGCCAACACGATCGACGCATATCGCGGCGATGTAACCGATTTTTTTACCTTTCAAACCCACCATCATAATGCCGCTCTAACCCCTGCCGATTTGCGGGATCTGGGCCGTGCGGATGTTCGGGCTTGGATGGCAAATCAACGTAATCGGGGGGTTGGGTCGCGGTCGTTGGCGCGGCGATTATCTTCGGTCAAAGCATTTTATCGTTGGTGGGCAGACCGCGAAAATATCAATGCGGCGGCGATCCTTACGCTGCGGCCCCCCAAGTATAGCCGCGGGTTACCCCGCCCCCTAAGCGAACAAGACGCCCGCAATCTTGTGCAATCCATAGGTGCAGATGCCGATCAAGATTGGGTGGCGGCCCGCGACACGGCGATATTGATGTTATTGTATGGGTGCGGTTTGCGCCGGTCAGAGGCATTGGATTTAACGGCAAAGATTTTACCATTGCGCGATACCTTGCGCGTCAAAGGCAAGGGCGGTAAGGAACGCGATGTGCCCGTTTTGCCCACGGCACGTGCGGCGGTTGCCCGATACGCTGCCCTATGCCCGCATGATTTGACGGCGGATACACCGCTTTT
>CALFSY010000135.1 GCA_937916365.1 uncultured Jannaschia sp.
CCCGATCAAGTGCTGTGGCCGAAACCCTGCAATTCCCATACCCGCGCGATAGGATCGACACCGCCCCATCGCCCAAAGCCGCGTCAAGCCAGGCTAAATCTTCCTCAGAATGGGGCAGCAATGACAAGTTTATCACATGCGGCGGAGCATCCGCAGCCAGTGTTTTGGATCGGTCCAAAAGTTCAACCAAAATTGACGGCGCATTAATCAACCCGGGCCCTTGCACAGTGTCCAGGCCCTTACCCACACGGATTGTTTCAAAACTACGCTCAAGCGCGGCAACCGGCACGGGCGCGACCTCAACACCATCAATGTTTTGGCCTGATACTATCCAAACCCCCGCAAAGACGCTTTCTTGAATGGCGATGGCTGGAACACCGCGAATTTTGATCGATACTTCGCCCTGACCCATCGTTTCGATCATCAACGCGCGATTTTCCGTGTTCAATGCGCCAAGGTCAAAAAATGCACCGGCACCGGTGGCACATGCAGCCGCGATTTGGCGCAGCATATCCAACGCAGGGGTTAGATCAACATCCTCTTCAACCTCTGGAATATGAGGCGCGTAAATGCGCATATCCTTTGGCATGGCTATATATTGCAGCTCACCCTCGGTGTCTGAGGGTTGCGATCCAGGGCCATAGCCCGTTGGGGGAAGGTGAAAGTTTGCCATTGCGACCAAGGTTCCTATTCAGCGGCGACAGGTTGTGCCAAGATATGTGTGATTCGCCCCACATAGTCGGACCAATCGCGGACTTTCGGAATCGCCCCGATAAGGGCCCCATCACGAAAAAATAACAGGCTTGGCGTTTTATAGGTTTTCGCACGTTCGCGAATGTCACGATCGGCCTCTTCCTCGGCCAGGGCGCAATCGAACCGCCCTTGAAAGGCGGCGGACAATTCGGGCGCAATGACTGCGACATCGGGTGTTTCCAGGTTGCGTGACACATCACCGGGAACAAAAATCATGTGTGTGCCTGCGCGCGACAGATAATCGTCAAGTGTGGCGGTATCGGCCAAACGTGACCAGCCAAATTCGGTCACAAGGCGGTCGATCAAGGGATGGCTCATGGAATTTTATGCCCCTTTTCTGTTTATTAGGCTTCGGTTTTTCCAGCGGCTTGTGCAGCGGCAAGGTGTGGCGGCAAGGTTGGGCCGGTTTCCTCTAAATCGGCAAAGGCGTCGGCGTATGGATCCCCGGCCATCACCGCGTTTAATCCTTCAAGCGCCCGGCGAATTTTCACGGCTTCGTCAGAATTCAGCGTTTTCCAGGCAGTCCCCAGAAACGTCAGCACCCAGGTGCCGTGGGGCAAGGGGCCGGTTAGCGACAGATCAATCGTTTCAAGAGTTTCCCCATTGCGAGCATGACCAACGATCCCGTCGCTTGCCTCAATCTGCATGGGGATCCCGATACACATCGCGTTTAGTCCCGCCCTGGTAGAAAACGCGCGTCACCAATGCGACAGGCCACCTTTTCAGACGGGCGTCCTGCTTCATACGCCCCGCGTGAAATCGCGGGATCGGCCAAATCAATGACGGCACGAGATTCTGCAACAGGCATAACGCCCCATGCGGCCAACCGATCTATGGCAATGGCAATGGCATCCGGGATACGAGCGGCCGTGCCATCGCGCAAGCCGCCGCCGTAATCCTCTAACTCTTCGGGTTGACACCCGATTAGGAGAAGGCGCGCCGGGCAATACCCCATCAATTTGGCGGTGGCGATGACATCCTGAAAACCAGTTTGGTGCAGGCTCATCTTTTTAGCGCCCAGAAAGGCGGGCACTTCGCCATTCTCCACAACCTTTAAGGTGCCTGGGGCAAGGTCATAATCGACCGCATCAAAAACCAAAAGATTGTCTGCCTCTTCCAAAAATGGCAGCAGATAAAGCCCTTGTGTGCCCCCATCCAAGATCCGCACATCTGGGCCAAATGACCATGATGCAGCCAATGCCTCAACACACCGTGGCCCAAATCCTTCGTCCGCCCAAAGAACATTACCTATTCCCAGTATCAGGGTTTTGGCGGTCATGGCTCCTCCTCTTGGCGAGACCGATAATGATGTTTTCATTTATATTTTGAATGAGAGTATGCCTTTCAATTTTGTGTGGCGGTGGAAATCGTTTTTTCAATGTAATATACTTTAAGTTATTGAGATAAAGTTTTTTTTAGTATATCATAGATTTCATGAGCGTCTAAAAATGGAAAGAAACCTTTCCTAAACACCCATAAGCGAAATCTTACTTTCCGTAAAATAAAGGCGGGTCAAAGCCCGCCTTTAGAAAATGAATCAGGTTGATGTCAATCTGACCGGTCATCTTTGAACGTTCGGTGCCCTGAAATCATCGTTGAAACCATGGATTGACGCGACATGATATCTTCACGAATGGCGGCATAAACGTGGATGATGATAAACACGATGATCGCCCACATCCCAAGGTGGTGTAAGGAGTGGAGCATTTGGCTCCCCCCAGCTAGGGGAATGACCCAGCCAAACAACACATCAAGCCACGACCCTTGCCCAAGACCTTCGGAATAAAGGGCGAGCCCGGTGATAATCATAAAACTGATCCCAAGTGTCATGAAAAAAAACATGGCGATTTGCGCCAATGGGTTGTGGCCCACGTATTTTTTCGGTTCCTTTTCCAAAAACAGATACCAGCGCAGCTCAAAAAATACCTCTGACCACCAGTTTCGATTAAGGATAGGCAGGTAGAAAAGCTGCCGTGAATGATGATTTCCAACAAACGCCCAATAGATCCGCCCCAAAAACCCAATAATCAGAAGCTGTCCGGCAGCGAAATGGGCAAACCGGATATATCCAAAGACAAATTGATACGTGGCCTCGGCAATAATCATTGTTGGCGGCGGGGACCCAATGAACCAACCTGTCACAAATAAAATAATGATCGCCAGCGCATTAATCCAATGCCACAATCGCACTGGCCATTCATACACATAAACCGACGTGCGTTTTTGAATGCTTTTAATATCGCTGGCGGTCGCATCCCCGGTAAGGCGGGCAGCGGGTGGTGGACCACCGGTTGGATTGGTTTCGTGGATTGCGCTGCTTTCACTCATGGTGCCGCCCCCTATGAATTTGGCGCATTATCACAACACCCAACACACGCGCGGCCAATACCACACCAAGCCCTAACATCGCCAAATAGACCCCATCGGCCAGCCAATGTGGCCAATGCCAATGCACACCACCTTCGGTTGTGTGACCGGGATGGGCAAACGCCATGGTCATCGAGAGAATGTAAAAAAAGAATATTGCCGTTGCGTGCCGCATGGTCGCCTCCCTTAACGCACTTTCACTGTTGCTAGTTCGTCACCATCGGGCGACATTACATGGGTGGAACAGGCAAGACACGGGTCGAAACTGTGCAGTGTGCGCAAAATTTCCACCGGTTCTTCGGGGCGTTCCATTGGCGTGTTCAACAAACTGGCCTCAAATGCACCGATATTGCCTTGGCTGTCGCGCGGGCTGCCGTTCCATGTGGTTGGCACCACGCATTGATAATTTTCAATGCGGCCATCGACGATTGATACCCAATGGCCCAACGCCCCGCGCGGCGCCTCTGTCATCCCAACACCGCGGGCATTGGCCGGCCACGACGATGGATCCCATTTTTCTATATTCGCCGTATTTTCATCTCCATTGCGGATATTGGTGACCAGTTTGTCAAAGAAATATTGCTGCAACTCCGCACAGTACTGCGATTCCAACGCGCGCGCTGCCGTTCGACCAAGCGTCGAAAAAAGCGCCTCAACCGGCAGGTCCATTGTGCGCAAAAACCTCGTGACCTGTTCGGTGATCCGTTCATGCCCACTGGCATACCCGATAATGTAACGGGCCAATGGGCCCACCTCCATCGCGTGCCCGCGCCAGCGTGGCGCCTTGATCCAGCTATATTTTGCCGCTTCGTCTAGGGATCGGATATTGGTGCGGGTCCCAACCGTGTTTGGGCCCAGTTCAAATTTGGCCTCGGTCACACCATCCCAGGGATGCAAACCTTGCCCAGGTTCGCCGTATTCATACCAACTGTGATCAACGAATTCTTGAATTTGCTCTGGATCGCGCACATCCACATCATGCACGGTGGATAGATCACCATTAATGATTGCCCCACGCGGCAGATACAGCTGATTCGCATCGAAATTATTAGGATGTTCAGGAATGTCGCCATAGCTCATGACGGATTGGCCGCTAAGACCACCACCATAAAGCCATTCGCGATAGAAACCACCAATCGCGGCAACATCAGGCAAATAAACGTTTTCAACAAAATCTATTGAAAGCTGCACAATCGTGGAAACCTGGTTCAACGTCGCCATATTGATTGCACCGACCGCCCCTGTGGAATGCACATTGATCGGGCATGGCACCCCCCCCACCAACCAGTTTGGATGCGGGTTTTTGCCACCAAAGATCGTATGAATTTTTACGATCTCTTTTTGCAGATCAAGCGCCTCAAGATAATGGGTCACGGCCATAAGATCCGCCTCGGGCGACAAACGATAGGCGGGATTGTCCCAATACCCGTTCCGGAACAGGCCAAGCTGACCAGATTCCACAAATTCGCGCAGCCGATTTTGCACATCACGGAAATAACCCGGTGAAGACATCGGATGATTTGGCCCAACGGTTTGTTGCAGCTCGGACGTGGCGCGCGGGTCGGCACGCAACGCATTTATCGGGTTAACCCAATCCAACGCGTGCAAATGATAGAAATGCACGATATGGTCATGTAGCTCTAGATTGAGCTGCATCATGTTGCGGATCGAATTGGCATTTTCCGGAATCACGATGCCAAGGGCATCTTCGACCGCGCGCACACTGGTCAGGGCGTGGGTGCCGGTGCAAACCCCGCAAATGCGTTCGGTAAAGGCCCAAGCATCCCTTGGGTCGCGGCCCCGCAGAATCACCTCTAACCCGCGCCACATGGTGCCGGTGGACACGGCGTTACGAATAACGCCCTCCTCATCGACATTAACTTCGCAGCGCATGTGCCCTTCGATCCGGGTGACCGGATCAACGACAATCCGCCGACCCGCATTATCCAATTCAAAACCATTTGGCGTTTGTATAACCATCGTTCTTACGCCTCCTCAGATTCACGAGTTTGGAGTTTGCTTTGCGCCGCTTTCAGGGCACTGACCGCCGCGTGTAAAGCAACACCGCCACCAACTACACCAGCTGCGGCCATACCGATTTGATCGGCATTCGCTTCGACTCCAAACTGGGTCAGGTCGGTAACCCGGTCGTAGAACGATCCTTGATCCCAAAATCCATTTTCAGAACATCCAATGCAGCCATGACCGGATTGGATGGGAAAAGATGTGCCGCCGTTCCATCGGATTGTGGAACACGCATTGTATGTGGTGGGGCCTTTGCACCCCATCTTATACAGGCAATATCCACGGCGGGCGTTATCATCATCCCAGGCTTCGACAAATTGGCCGGCATCGAAATGCGGACGGCGATAGCATTTGTCGTGGATACGCTGGCCATAAAACATCGCTGGGCGGCCCTGACGGTCAAGCTCGGGCAGGCGATCAAAGGTCAACATATAGGTGATAACACCGGTCATAACCTCAGCAATCGGGGGGCATCCGGGCACACGCACAATTGGCTTATCGGTGATAACTTCGTGGACAGGGGTTGCGCGGGTTGGGTTAGGCGCAGCGGCCTGAACACACCCGTATGAGGCACAGGCCCCCCACGAAATAATGGCGCTGGCATCCGCCGCAGCATAGCGCAATTTTTCCACAAAGGGGCGGCCACCGGTAATGCAAAACATCCCATCCTCGTTTAGAGGAGGGTTGCCTTCAACCGCCAAAATATACCTGCCGCGATATTGTTCGATTGTTTCTTCCAAGGCGCGTTCCGCGGCCTCACCCGCCGCGGCCATAAGCGTGTCGTCGTAGTCTAGCGAGATCATCGACAAAACGACATCGCGCACCAACGGGTGGGCCGACCGAATAAAACTTTCTGAACAACAGGTGCATTCCAACCCATGCAGCCAGATCACCGGCGTGCGTTCGCGCGTTTCCATCGCATGGGCAATTTTTGGCACAAAACTTGGCCCCAGACCCAGCGCCGCCGCCGTTAATGAACAGTATTTCATGAAACTGCGGCGCGTTATCCCTTGTCGCCGCATGACGTCATAAAAGGTTTCTTTGGCTGCCACGGGTCACCTCCTCCGAATGATCGTTCAACACCTCATTCCAATGGTGGAATTGTTACAGGTAAATCATTGCAGGCGGTCTGGGGGACAAAAACAAAATATGCACTTACACCCATATTTTAATTTTATATTTCATATTAGAGACTTAAGGGATTTTCGAGTCTTAAAACACTCCTTAACCCGGTTGTGACATTTGCGATGCACTCTTTAGATGGTCACAAAGTTTCCGGCAAATGCGCGTCTGTTGCCAAAGCCACAAGCGCCTGGCCAAGCGCCAAACCGCCATCATTTGCAGGCACTTTGTGGTGCATTAAAACCGGCACATCCGATAGCGCCTGTGCCATCAATGAAAGCAGCGTCGCATTTTGAAAACACCCCCCCGATAATGCCACTGCATTGACCTGCCCAGCCGCAACCATTGCGCGTGCCTGGGTCGCAAAAGCATGGGCCAGACCTGCATGAAAACGGGCGGCCATGACCGCAGGCTCGCGGCCAACACGGCGGTCGCGGGCCCAGGCTTGGAACATGGGCGCAGGGTCTAACATACCGGCCGTAAACAGCATCGGATATGGTGCATCGAACCCTTCTGGCGCGGCACGGGCCAAACATTCTAGGCGTATTGCGGCCTCACCCTCATAACTTTGCGCGCCGGATAACACATCCAACGCGGCAGCAAAGGCATCAAACAACCGCCCTGCGCTTGACGAAAGCGGCGCGTTGATGCCACGCGCTGCCGCTTGCCGCAATAGGGTCAGATCACGCCCCTGCAAAAGATCATCGGCCAATGCTGCCAGACCCGCCGCGTCCAACCGCACCAAAAGGTTGCGCCACGGGTCACGTTGGGCGGCATCCCCGCCAATCAGAGGCGCGGGGGCCAACCAAGTGGCGCGTTCAAAACCGCTATAATCCCCGATTAAAATCTCCCCCCCCCCAAATGGTGCCATCACACCCCAGGCCAAGCCCATCCAGAATAATGCCCGCAACGGGGCCACCGTCGCGCGGCCACATATTTTCAGCCAGGCAAGCGGCAAGATGTGCATGGTGATGTTGAACCTTAATAAGCGGAGCATCGGCCGCACGGGTGGCCGCGTGGGCCGAACTGCGATACCCATCATGCAGGTCGCAAGCAAACCATTCTGGCTTATGATCGAACAGCGCGGCGTAATCGGCATCGGCTTTGCGAAACTCTTCAAAACTTAACCGATCCTCCAAATCACCCAGATGATGGGACAACAGCGCGCGATCATCCTTTGTTAGGCAAAGCGCCGATTTCATCTGCCCGCCAAAGGCCAAAACCTGTGGCTCATCGGCAAAACCTTTGGGCAGGGGCAATGTGCCTGGCACCTGCCCACGGGCCCGGCGCAGAATCATCGGCCCCTCGGGCGTTATCCGCTCAACACTGTCGTCAAGCCGCCGAACGATCTCTCGGTCGTGCATCAAATAACCATCGACGAAGTTGCGTAGTTTTACCCGTGCCTCCTTATTGCCGATCACCTGTGGTTCGCCGGACACATTGCCAGACGTCATCACCAACGGCCCACCAAAAACCTCGATCAACAGGTGGTGCAGCGGTGTGTAGGGCAGCATCCATCCCAGCGTATCTTGCCCCGGTGCGATGGCCATTGGCAGAGGTGTTCCGGCCATTGGCAACACCATAATCGGTGCGGCAGGAGCGCTAAGGCGCTCTGCCGCCTGGGGGCACACTTTGGCATGTTGGGCGATCATAGCCTGCGTGCCCATTAGGGCGAATGGTTTGCTTGGGCGGCGCTTGCGGTGGCGCAATCGGGTAATTGCGTCTGCGTTCCGCGCATCACAGGCAAGGTGAAAGCCACCCAACCCTTTCACCGCGACAATCGCACCAGTGGCCAATGCATCAGCGGCCTGGACGATGGCATTGCCGGGTTGCCTCATATCTTCAACCTCAAACCAAAGCTGCGGCCCGCACGCAGGGCACGCGATGGGTTGCGCGTGAAAACGTCTATCGTCTGGGTTTTCATATTCCCGTCGACAGTCCGGACAAAGATCAAAAACCTGCATAGAGGTCTGCGCACGATCATAAGGCAAGCGTCGCAGGATCGTGAATCGCGGGCCACACGCGGTGCAGTTGGTAAATGCATATCCGAAACGCCGTGCGTTTGCATCACAGATTTCGGCCACACACGCCGCGCATGTCGCGGCGTCGGGGGTTACGCCCGTTGCCGCAGCACCGCCGGTTGAGGCGGCAATCGCAAACCCTTTTGGCATCGCGTCAAAGGTATGTGGGATGGCCTCAACCGTGTGCACCTCGGCAAGCGGCGGCGCCTGAGATCGCAGCGCGCGCATAAAGGCCGACAAATCGCCGCCTATAGCGTGGATCAACACACCTTGGGTATCGTTTCGCACGTCGCCCGCGACCCCCATGCGCAACGCAAGATGCCGCACAAAGGGGCGAAACCCAACACCTTGAACCTGACCGTGAACACGAATGCAAATCCCGCCTGACACCTTTGACATCACTGCACCGTGCAATCTATTCGAGGATTAAAGTGGTAAGGCATCCAAATCATGATTTTTAGCGCCTAATCTTTATATAGGTCCTGCGTTCTGCATAAGGTATGATTTATCAATGATTTTTACACACTGGTCCATACTGTATATGTCAACATACAATGGTATGAATGTGGGGTGCGGGGTGTTGGAATTCATGCTGGGGCGCGATCAGCCCATCCGGCAAAAATACGTTCCAGAAAAACCACCACATAAAATAGCACGATGCCCAGCGCAGCCAATGCAAAAAGCACGGCAAACATTAACGGATAATCGGCACTGATCCGCCCACTATCGAACAGATCTCCCAAACCACGCCCATGGGGCGATACGATTTCCATCAAATTTGTGCCAATAAACGCCAGAGTGACCGCAACCTTCAAAGCACCAAAAAATTCTGGTAAGGTTTTGGGCAATGCGATTTTCCAAAAAATCGTGAACCGTGATGCCCCTAAACTGCGCAAAATATCGCGGTATTCGGGTTCTAATGTTGATAACCCAATCGAAACGGACACGGCGATTGGAAAAAACGAAATCATAAACGCGATCAATATCGTGTTAAAATTGTGCTGACCTACGAAAATCAGGGCAATAATCGGCACGACTGTTGCCTTTGGAATGGCGTTAAACCCCACCAAAAGCGGATAAAGACCTTCGCGCACGAGACGCGAAAACCCCATAATCATGCCCAAAAACGTGCCCACCCCCACCGCAAGACCCAAACCAACCACCGTGCGCCACAGGGTTTCCCACGACTTTATCAAAAACAAATCCCAAAACTGCACATAACGCGGGATCAAATCCGAAGGCG
>CALFSY010000136.1 GCA_937916365.1 uncultured Jannaschia sp.
GTCCGGCAAAGCGGCTTTGCCAATCTTCGCGCTGCGCATCGGTGATTTTGGTGAACAATACATCCGGCACTGTAAAGCCGTGACCGGCGGGTAATTGGGCCAACGCCTGTGCTGCGGTGCCCGGCCAAGTGGCGCGCACCCCCATCGCATCGGCCATGTGATCGGCGGCATCAGGAATGAATGGGGCGGACAGCCCCGCATAAAATGGGATCAGGTTTAGTGCCAAGCGTGTTATGCCCGCGGCTTGGGTTGGGTTTTCTTTGAACACAGCCCAAGGTGCGGCGGATTGCAGGTATTCGTTGCCCGCCACCCAAATCGCGCGCAGCTCGGCGGCGGCTTTGCGAATTTCAATCGCGTCCATCTGGGCCTGATATCGGGTTAAACGGGCCTCTAAATCGGCGATCAATGCCTGTTCTTGTGGGCCGTATGTGCCGCCTGTGGGCACGGCGGTGCCAAATTTGGCGCGACAGAATTTTGTGATGCGGCTAACGAAATTGCCCAAAACATCGGCCAAATCTTTGTTCACGTCACGTTGGAATCCCTCCCAGGTGAATTCTGCGTCTGATGTTTCGGGCGCGTGGCTTAACAACCACCATCGCCAATAATCGGGTGGCAGAATTTCCAACGCCTGGTCCATGAACACGCCGCGCCCTTGGCTGGTGGAAAACTGCCCGCCGTCATAGTTCAGGTAATTAAATGATTTAATGTAATCCACCATTTTCCAAGGTTCGCCCGACCCCAGGATCGTGGCAGGAAAGCTAAGCGTATGAAAGGGCACGTTATCTTTGCCCATGAATTGCACATACCGCACGTCATCGGCGCCTTTATCGGTGCGCCACCACCGCGCCCAATCTGTGCCTTTGCCCGCATCCACCCATTCAACGGCGCAGGCAATGTATTCAATGGGCGCATCGAACCAGACATAAAACACCTTTCCTTCCATGCCCGGCCAATCGTCTGTGCCGCGTTTGACCGGCACACCCCACGTTAAATCGCGGGTAATTCCGCGATCTTGCAACCCATCGCCATCGTTCAACCATTTTTTGGCGATCGAGGTTGTCAAAACCGGCCAATCGGTTTTGCCGTCAATCCAGTCATGCAGACGTGCGCGCATCGCCGATTGGCGCAGGTATAGGTGTTTGGTTTCGCGCACCTCTAAATCGGTGGCCCCGGAAATTGCCGAACGTGGGTTAATCAAATCGGTTGGGTTTAGTTGTTTGGTGCAATTTTCGCATTGATCACCGCGTGCTTTGTCATAGCCACAATTTGGGCACGTGCCCTCGATATAGCGATCGGGCAAAAAACGGCCGTCGGTCTTGGAATAAACCTGTTTTTCCTCAACCTCTTGGATCAAACCAGCCTCATACAACCGGCCCGCAAAATGTTGGGTCAGGTGGTGATTTTGCGGGTTTGATGACCGCCCGAAATGATCAAAGCTCAACCGAAAACCTTGGCCCAGGTTATTTTGGATCGCCCACATTTCCGCGCAATACGCGGCAACGGGTTTGCCCGCCTTGGCGGCGGCCAGCTCGGCGGGGGTGCCATGTTCGTCGGTGGCGCATAGAAACAAAACTTCATGCCCCCGCGCGCGCATGTAACGCGCATATAAATCAGCGGGCAGTTGGCTGCCCACCAAGTTGCCCAAATGTTTGATCCCGTTGATATAGGGAATCGCAGAGGTGATGAGGACCCGTGCCATCGCGCGCTCCAACCGATGTATTTTTTGGGGTTTTAGCGAAGCCAACCCATTTGGGCTAGGGCGTATTGATTTATATACCAACCCGCCGCATGTGGGCCAGGATGCGGATATTCACGGTATCGCCAACCTGATCTGCGAATCCATCGGCGCCAAAGTTTGATCGGCTGATGGAACCGGATAGTAAAATTACCAAATTGTCGTGATCGCCCAGTGCCGTGCCTACGGGGCGAAAAAACCGCGCCTCTAAGGTCAATGGCCGGATCACACCACGGATGGTAACATCGCCCTCAACCCGTGCGCCATCGCCTTGCGGTGTTATGCGTGTGGATCGAAACCGGATAAATGGAAAGGCCCGGGTATGCAAAATAGATTCACCCCGCAGGGCCTGTGTGGCCGCGAAAAACCCGGTGCGCGCCCCGTGCGCATCCAATGTTACATCGACCGAAGAATTTTGTGGTCGATCCAGATCAATCCATAAATCGGCGGTGCTGACCGGCATTGTGCCGGTATCACTGTTGGCCCCAAACCAATAGGTGAACCCCACGCGCGACTGTTCGCGTTGCAAAACATAACGTTCGGCGTCGGCCAAAACCGGTGCAGCGGTTAAGAACATCACAAGCAGACAAATAAAATAAGGCATGGGCGTATGTATCCATGTTGGAATATCGCGTGCACATGGCAAGTATTGGCATTTATGCCGTCGATCACGGCACGTTCGCATTCACCATAGAATAATATCTTTGCACAGCGTAACCGCGATCATAACAGGGCTTGCCCATAGGCCAAGCACAGAATAAGCAAGCAACATTCACCAGGGCCGGCATAGCTCAGCTGGTAGAGCGCGTGATTTGTAATCACGATGTCGGGGGTTCGAATCCCTCTGCCGGCACCAGATTTTTATGAAAAACAGCTGCTTATCATTTTTTTCGCGGAGAATTCGTATTCTGAGAGTTGAACCGAACGTTTGCACGAAAATCTTAATGTTCAAGCTGATTTTTCAGTAATAACTGCTATCTAAGCGAAATCTGGTAGCGCGAAATCTGGTAGCGGAGGAGGGACTTGAACCCCCGACACGCGGATTATGATTCCGCTGCTCTAACCGACTGAGCTACTCCGCCATGTAAATCGTGCTTTGTGCTACGGCGGGGCGGCATGGGCGTCAACTGAAAAATCATGTTAGAACGGGGGGCGGTGGTGGTGCAAATCGCGCTGCCGTAACTTCGACCTCCACTTTGAATTCGGGGCGCGTGAACCCTGATACGATTACCAGGGTTGAGGCGGGCAATCGGTTTGCCCCGCCGCGCCCCCACCAGGCGTCGCGCGCGGCCATGTAGCCCGCCATGTGCGCGCGATCCGTCACATAGGCATTGATGCGCACTGTATCGGCACACCGAAACCCACGTTCGGCCAAAATGGCATCAATCGCTTGGAAACATTGATCGGCTTGGCTGCGTGCATCCGCCGGTATTATGGCATTTGGGGTTAGACCCAGTTGGCCGGATGTGAAAATCCATTCCGCCCCTGCGGGCACATAGGCGCCATGGGCATAGGCCCCGAAAGGCGGATGCAGTGTTGTGGGGTTAAGCGCGGAAATTGTTCGTACATCAGTCATTTGAAAAAACATACCATATTTTGATGATGTGTCGAACAATGGCGGCGCCGCACTTCATTCACTGCTTAAAAAATAAGCGCAACACAACCAAAAGCCCGAAAAACAGGCGCAAAAACACGGCCCCACCCTTTTGATTGCATTCAAAGCCTGGCCCTTAGCCACGTAATCAAAGAAAGTTGTGAACAATTACACCAACGACTCGGGGAGTTCACGGAATGGTTCGTTGTTTAACGCTTGCGTTTGCCACCAGCATGGCCCTTGGCGGCGCGGCCGGCGCGCAAGAATTAACAGAGGTTAGTTTTGGCACAAACTGGCTTGCCCAAGCCGAACACGGCGGTTTTTACCAATCGGTGGCCGATGGCACCTATGCGGCATGTGGGTTAGATGTGACCATCGTGCCCGGGGGGCCACAGGTTAATAACCGCGCGCTTATGTTGGCCGATCGCATTCAATTTCACATGGGGGGCGATTTGTTACAGGCGTTCAACGCCGCCGCGCAGGATATTCCCGTTGTCGCCGTGGCCGCGATTTTCCAAAAACACCCACAGGTCATTCTGGCCCACCCCGGCGTTGCCGACACGTGGGAGGATTTGCGCGATCTAACCTTATTGATCGGGGACAATGGCTTTGTCTCCTACTACCAATGGATGATCGCCGCGCACGGATTTAGCGTAGAACAACGCCAACCCTACACGTTCAATCCTGCACCTTTCTTGGCGGACGATCAACTGGGGATGCAGGGATATTTATCGTCCGAGCCTTATTTGGTGGAACGCGAAGGCGGGTTTACCCCAAATGTGTTTTTGATTGCGGACGCGGGGTATTCCACCTACGCCACGACAATTGAAACAATGCAATCCACCATTGATGAAAGCCCCGAGGTCGTGGAATGTTTTGTGAATGGGTCAATCCTAGGCTGGTATAATTACCTATATGGCGATAACGCCGCGGCCAATGCGATGATTTTGGCCGATAATCCGGATATGACCCAGGATAAAATCGATTATGCCATCGGCAAAATGCTGGAACACGGTATCGTTGATTCCGGCAATACGCTAGACCTAGGCATTGGCAGCATCACAGATGAGGCCGTGGGCGGGTTTTATGACGCTATGGTTGAGGCCGGTGTGGTCGAAGCCGGGCTTGATTGGCAATCGACATATACCACCGATTTCGTGAACCAAGGGTTGGGGTTGGATTTACGTCCTGAATAGGCCGCGCCTACACACAGACGGGTGGGGGCACAAAGGTCCTTGCCCGTTTTTGCGTTCATACATTTCATTCCAAAGGCATTCGCCCCATGGTTGTGCGCCATTACGATACAAAGCCGCTGGGCCAACGTGCGCCGCTTTTGCGGATGTCCCATATAGATAAAGTTTTTAGCGCGGATATTGTCGCACTGCGTGATTTGAACCTGCAAATTGATCGTGGCGATTTTTTATCGCTTTTGGGGCCATCGGGATGCGGTAAATCCACGGCGCTACGCGTTATTGCCAACCTCATACGCCCCACCAGGGGACATGTGCATTGGAACGATGGGCAAAACAAAGGCGCGCTAAGTGTTGTGTTTCAGGAACCCACCCTGATGCCCTGGGCCACAGTTGCCCAAAACGTGTGGTTGCCATTTCGGTTGGCCGGAAAACCTTATAACACAGTCAAAGATGATATATTAGAGGTGTTGCGCCTGGTGGGGTTGGAAAAATTCGCCCGCGCCTATCCGCGCGAATTGTCCGGCGGTATGAAAATGCGCGTGTCCATTGCACGCGCCGTTGTAACCAACCCGCATTTGATTTTGATGGATGAACCCTTTGCCGCCTTGGATGAAATCACGCGGCACAAACTGAACAATGATTTGTTAGACTTAAAGGCAAAAATTGGATGCACGGTGATTTTTGTGACGCATTCGGTCTTTGAGTCGGTGTTTTTGTCAGACCGCGTGGTCGTCATGGCCCCCCGCCCCGGGCGTGTGATGACCGAGTTAGAGGTTGACGCCCCCTATCCCCGCGACGAAGATTTCCGCACTTCTGCCGATTATGCCGCCCACGCGCGCCGCGTGTCCGAGGCATTGCGCACCGCAATGGGAGACCATGAATGACCATCACCGACCATCAACATCATACCCTACCCCCCACCGAAACCGCAGATGTTGAGGAATTGCGCCGCGCCCGCGCCGCCCGTGTTGAACACACGGCAAAATGGATGTTGCCCGCGGTGGTTATGGTTTCGGTTATCTTAGGGTGGTATGGGATTGTGCAGGCAAACGACATTCCGCATTTTATTTTGCCAGGGCCCGACCGCGTGTGGCACAGTTTGGTCAACGACTGGGGCATTTTAATTGACGCGGCCTATGTCACGGGGTGGATCACGATTGGCGCGCTATGTCTGGCCGTTATTGGGGGCGCGGGGTTGGCGATTGTGTTCAACCAATCGAAACTGTTGGAACTGTCGTTTTATCCATATGCCGTGATTTTGCAGGTGACGCCGGTTGTGTCCATTGCGCCGCTGATTTTTATCTATGTGGACAGTAAAATCGCCGGTATGTTATTGTGCGCCTGGATCGTTGCATTTTTCCCTGTGCTTAGCTCTACCACATTGGGTCTAAATTCTGTTGATAATAATCTGCGGGATTTGTTTCGAATTTATGGCGCCACCCGATGGCAACGTCTGCGGTATCTGCAACTGCCGTCTGCGCTGCCATATTTTTTGGGTGGTCTTAAAATTGCCGGTGGGCTTAGCTTGATCGGCGCTGTTGTGGCCGAACTGGTCGCGGGAACAGGGGGCATTGGATCGGGCCTGGCGTTTCGGATTCAAGAGGCGGGATATCAACTTAACATCGCACGCATGTTCGCCGCCTTGGCAATGGTGGCGACAATGGGGGTGTTTATTTTCGCGATGTTAAGCGTTTTGTCGCATCTCCTTTTGCGGCATTGGCATGAAAGCGCCATGGCGCACGACAGATGACGGATTTCGCCACCCTGCCCCATGGCGCGGTCACGCTGGCCAATCTCACGGTGCCTGCCTGTTTGGTGGATGAAACGGGCGATTTGATCCGCACGGATATTTCCATTGCGGGTGGCAAAATTTCAGACCCGCAAACATCTGTCATCAATATGGGCGGGGCCATGGTCTTTCCGGCCTTTGCAGATATGCACACGCATCTGGACAAGGGCCATATCTGGCCCCGCGCGCCCAACCCCGATGGCACGTTTATGGGCGCGCTAAACACCGTGGCGGCGGATCGTGCCGCGCGATGGGCGGCCCACGACGTGCGGCGACGCATGGAATTTTCGCTGCATTGTGCCTATGCGCACGGCACACGGGCGATTCGCACCCACCTTGATAGTATTCCACCACAGCACCAGATCAGTTTCCCCGTATTTCGCGAAATACAGGCCGATTGGACAGGGCGCATTGACTTACAGGCGGTGAACCTTATCCCATCTGATTTGGGTGGCCCAAACGGGCCATTGCCGGATATTGCGGCGGAGGTATCGAAAACCAAGGGCGGCGTTTTGGGAATGGTAACACGCCCATCCACCGATTTATCGGATATACTACGCCATTTTTTCCACGTGGCCGAAAAACACGGGCTGCCCACCGATTTTCACGTGGACGAAACGTTGGACCCGTCCGTTGAAACGTTGCGCACGATTGCCGAGGTCGTGATTGAAACCGGTTTCGCCCACACAGTGACCGTGGGCCATTGTTGTTCGCTATCAACGCAAGACGAAACGCGGGCGATGAATACGCTTGATCTGGTGGCGCAGGCCGGGCTTTGTGTGGTCAGTTTACCGATGTGCAACCTGTATTTGCAGGATCGCACAATGCCAGGCCATCCACGCACCCCGCGCCATCGCGGGATAACCTTGGTTCATGAAATGCACACGCGGGGCATTCCCGTTTCCTTTGCCTCCGACAATACGCGCGATCCCTTTTATGCCTACGGCGACATGGACATGGTCGAAGTCATGCGCGAGGCCACGCGCATCGGCCATTTGGACCATGCGCGCCCCGATTGGATCACGGCATTCACTACCCTACCATTTTCGGTAATGGATATGCCCATTCCCACGTTGCACCACGGCGCGCCCGCCGATTTGGTGATATGTAAAGCACGATCATGGGCCGAGCTGTTCGCCCGCCCGCAATCGGACCGGATCGTCCTGCGCAATGGGGTGCCGATTGACCGAACATTGCCTGATTATTCCGAACTCGATGATTTAATGGAGATATGATGCAATCCAACATTGCCGCGGCCAAGGCCGCCCTGGCCCATATCGAACAAGATGAAACCCCCGCAACGATCAAAGCCAAAAGCCGCGATTTTTTTTGGTATTCGCCGGTTTTGAAAAATACGCTCGACCATTTAGAGGCTGATTTTGTGGTCAACCCGAAATCAGAGGCGGACGTTATTGACATTTTGAAAACATGCTATGCCCATGATGTGCCGGTCACAGTGCGCGGCGCAGGCACGGGCAATTATGGGCAGGCCATGCCCATGCGCGGTGGATGTGTTATGCACATGCGCCATATGGCGGCGGTCAAGGCCATTTATCCCGGACGCGTGATTTGCGAACCCGGCATATTGCTGAAAGATCTTGATGCCGCGTGCAAACAACATTCCGGCCAAGAAATCCGCATGTTTTCATCCACCTGGGCCACGGCAACGATTGGTGGATTTATTGCCGGTGGGTCCGGCGGCGTGGGGTCATGCACGTGGGGATCATTGCGCGATGTGGGCAATATCATACGCCTGCGTGTCATCACGATGGAGGCAGAACCGCGCATCTTAGAATTTCGCGGCGAAGAATTGGCGCGCGTATCCCACGCCTATGGCACAAACGGGATCATCACCGAATTGGAAATGCCGCTGGCCCCCGCCTATGACTGGGTGGAAATGTTTTTAACCTGCAAAGATTTCATGGCCGCCGCCCGTTTTGCCGAATCCGTTGCAAACCAAGACGGCATCTTAATCAAACTGGCCTCGGTTTATGAAGCCCCCACAGCATGGGATTATTTCACCCGCGTGAAACCTTATGTTGAACCAGACGACACCTTGATCGGCCTGATGGTGGCCCCCCATTCGATGGAAGGATTTTTAACATTTTTAGCCCGCCATGGTGATGTGCGGCTGATCTATAGATCCGACAACACCGATTGGCCGAAAACCCCGGGGCCGGTTTTTGAATACGGTTGGAACCATACAACCCTGCGCGCGCTAAAAATTGACCCATCCATCACGTATTTACAGGTTCGCTATGGCTTTCCCCAGCATTTGGAATTGGTGGAACAAATGCGCAATACGTTCAGCCCCGAGGTCTTGCAACATCTGGAGGTGATACGCGAAAATGGCAAAGTTATGTTTGCCGGTTTGTCGTTGGTGAAATTTTCCACCCCAGACAGATTGGATGCCATCATCCACGCGCACGAAGCCGCAGGCGCGTTGATTTTCAACCCCCATCGTTACACCCTAGAAGAAGGCGGGCGCCAATCAACCGATCCCCGCCAGCTTGATTTCAAGCGTGAGGCCGACCCAAAAGGTTTGTTAAACCCGGGTAAAATGATTGCCTGGGATGTGCCCGATTTCGATTACAGCGATATGTATGCCTATGCCGCAATGACCCCAAAACCCGAAACGCGGCAATGACCTGCGCCCTGGTTTTATTTGCGCATCCCTGCCGCGAAAGTTTTTCCGCCGCCCTTCATGCCGAAGTGGTCAACAGGTTAACAACACGCGGATGGAATGTGGACGATTGTGACCTAAACGCCGAAGGGTTTAACCCCGTGCTAACAGAAACCGAACGGTGCGGTTATCACGATGCCCCTGAAAATCGCGAACCGGTCGCGGCGTATGTCGCACGGTTGCAAGCCGCCGATGCGTTGATCATGGTGTTTCCGGTGTGGAATTTTGGGTATCCCGCGATATTAAAGGGCTTTTTAGATCGGGTTTTCCTGCCTGGTGTGTCGTTTCGATTGGTCGATGGAAAGGTTAGGCCAAACCTGACCCATATCCGAAAATTGGCGGCGGTTACCACATATGGCGGCCATCGCCTGCGGGCGATCTTGGCGGGTGATCCGCCGCGAAAATGTGTAACCCGCGCGGTTTGGCATGTGTGCCGCCCAAACACGATGAAATACCTTGCCCTTTATGACATGAACCGTGCCACCGATGCAAAGCGCGCGGCGTTTCTTAAACACGTTGGCCAAACAATGGCACAGTTTTGAAATGCGCGCGCTTGTCATTTACTGCCACCCCCGTAAGGATAGTTTTACCAAGGCTGTTTTAGATGTGGTGTTAGATCGTTTGCACCACGCCGGGGCGCACGTGCAGGTCACCGATCTGTATGCCGATGGGTTCGACCCGGCCCTATCCGCGCATGAATTAACAACCTATACCGACATACCGGCCAATCAAACACCGCTGAAATCGCATTGCGACACGTTAAAATGGTGCGACACCTTAATTTTTGTTTATCCCACGTGGTGGTATGGGTTGCCCGCTGTGTTGAAAGGGTGGCTTGATCGGGTTTTGGTGCCAGGGGTCGCATTTTTAATGCCAGACGCGCATAACAAAACGATCCGCCCTGGGTTGCGCCATATTGCGCGGCTTGGGGTGTTCACCACTTGCGGGGCCAGTTTTTGGTTGACCCATCTGGTGGGTGCGCCGGGTAAGCGCACGCTGACACGGGGGGTTGGGTTTTTGTGCGCAAAGGGGCGTAAGACAGTTTTTGCCGCCCATTATCTTATGGACAGCTCCACCCATGAAAGCCGCGCGCGACATTTAGTGCGCGTCGCCGCCAAAATGGACCACTTGATTGGCCCTAACCTTCAACGAAAGATTACCCCATGATTCCCGTTTTAGATTTTTCACGCTTTGCCAATACGCAAGATAAGGCCGGATTTGTCGCCGATCTTGGCGCGGCGGCGCGGGGCGTTGGTTTTTTTATGCTGCGCGGACATGGGATTGATCCCACACTACAAGAAAATGTTTTTGCCCAGGCAGGATCGTTTTTTACATTGTCGCCTATGGAAAAAGAAAAATGTTCGATCCTAAATACCCCACATTATCGTGGGTGGGCGCGGCCAGGTCTTGAAAGTTTGGATGAACACAGCGGACTGATAGACCAAAAGGAAAGTTTCAACATCGGCCTTGATCTGCCTGCCGATGATCCGCGTGTCGTGGCGCAGGACCCCTTTTATGGGGTAAACCAATGGCCCGATCTGCCCGAATTTGCGCGCACGATGCGCGCCTATTACGATGCTGCGTTGGATTTGGGCGTTCGGGTGTGTCGGGCCATCGCGTTGGATTTAGGGGTGCGCGAAACCTATTTTGATGATGTGTTGCATGAACCTATGGCTGCCTTGCGGCTGTTGCATTATCCCCCTGCAACGGGGAACACCAACGCAATCGGTGCGGGCGCGCATTCAGATTATGGTCTTTTAACTCTTTTGATGACAGACGGCGAACCGGGCCTGCAAATCAAATCGCGCGGGGGGGATTGGATCGATGCGCCCCACGTCGATGGGGCTTATGTCGTCAACATCGGCGATTGTTTGATGCGATGGACAAACGACATTTATATATCAACGCCCCACCGTGTTTTGCCCCCCAAACGCCAACGCCGTTCGGTTGCAATGTTTATTGAGGCAAACCCAAATGCAATCGTCGCGGCATTGCCGGGGACGGGGGCGCCTAAATATCCACCTATTCGTGCGGCCGATTACCTGATGTCGCGCCTAAACGCGACGTATCATCCAAACGACGGGGTAAAATAGATGCTTTAATCATCCCGGCGTCAAATCTATTTAGTAGAAAGAGGATTTTACGCTGGATGATCGCATCATTTCCCATGTATCTGCGCGCAGAAAACCGCGCGGCCCATACGGCATATTGGGCATTGATACGCGATGCGTTAGCGGCACGCGGCATTCCCGCGCCGGATACATTAGATCATGACGCGCCGATCGCCGAAACCTGGGGGCGGGTTGATTTGGTATTAGGGCAAATCTGCGGGTATCCTTTTCGCATAGGATTTTCAGATAAAACAACGCTGATTGGTGCCGGCGATTATGGTTTGCCCGGGGCCGAACCCGGGGATTATTATTCGGTTTTCGTCACGCGCGCCGATGATTCACGCACAACACCACAGGATTTCGCACATGCGCGCGTGGCTTATAACGCCCCTGACAGTCAATCGGGGTGGGCGGCCCCGATGCTTTATGCAACGGCCCGTGGATTTGCGTTTACGCAAACGATTAGGACCGGATCACACCGGCAAAGCGCGATGGCCGTGGCGGAAAACCGCGCCGATCTGGCCGCGCTAGACGCCGTAACATGGATGGGCATTCAGCAATGGGATGAATTTGCGCGGCGATTGCGGGTCATCACGCACACCGCACCAACCGCTGGCCTTAGCTTTATTACCGCAGGCGCGGTCGATCCCGCCCCTTATCTTTCGGCCATGCAAGAGGCATTGATCGCCCTGTCCCAAATTCATAAATCGACCCTCGGCCTAAAGGCTATCGTGCCGGTCACCAAAGCCCGCTACATGAAATTTCCCATCGTTCCACCACCCCCAATGTGATCGGTTGTGATGTGCGGATAGGTCTACGAATTTGTCGCACACATCGGCAAATATAGACCATTACATGTTTTTTAAGTTAAGAATTGCTATCACAGACACAACGGCGTTGCATTTCATACGCCTTTCAGCGCAAGTTCCATCAGACCGATGTGAAAGGTTTAGTAACTATGACGGATGGGGCCACTCCGGTCATTGAAATAACTGAGCTTTATAAAAGTTTCGGCAATCTTGACGTATTGCGCGGTATTGATTTGGCGGCCCGTGTGGGGGATGTTGTGTCTTTGATCGGATCATCAGGGTCCGGCAAATCCACTCTTTTGAGATGCGTAAACCTTTTGGAAAACAGTCACCAAGGCGACATTTTATTTGATGGTGTGCCGGTTGCTTGGCGTGGTGCAGGCCAATCACGCCACCCCGCAGATAAAGAACAGGTTCGCAAAATCCGCACGAAATTGTCCATGGTGTTTCAGCAATTCAATCTGTGGTCGCATCTGACGATCCTGCAAAACGTGATGGAAGCCCCTATTACTGTCCTAGGTCAAGACAAAGCAGAGGTTGAAGATCGCGCGCGCCATCTGTTGGATAAAGTGGGGATCGGCGCAAAATGCGATGCATGGCCGGGCGAACTTTCGGGTGGGCAACAACAACGCGCCGCGATTGCCCGCGCGTTGGCAATGGAACCACGCGCTTTGTTGTTTGATGAACCAACCTCGGCGCTGGACCCTGAGCTAGAGCAGGAGGTCGCGCGCGTGATCCGCGCCTTGGCCGAGGAAGGGCGCACCATGATCCTGGTGACGCATGACATGCGGATGGCACGCGATTTATCCACCCACACGGTGTTTTTGCATCAAGGCAAAATCGAAGAGGAAGGCCCCCCAAACGATCTTTTCAACGCCCCAAAATCGGAGCGTTTACAACAGTTTCTTAGCCATACACACATGGCCTAGAAAAACCCCAACCTGAATTAAAATTGGAGGAAACAACAATGAACAAACTTATCCTTTCGGCAACCCTGGTGGCATTGTCCGCCGGTATAGCCGTGGCCGACGACCATTCGGTGATCCGCCTAGGAACCGAAGGTGCCTACCCACCCTATAACTTCATTAATGATGAAGGGCAGGTCGATGGTTTTGAACGTGCTTTCGGTGATGAGGCATGCCTACGGGCCGAATTAACCTGTGAATGGGTCACAAATGATTGGGATTCGATTATTCCAAACCTAACCAGCGGCAACTACGACACAATCATCGCCGGCATGTCAATCACAGAAGAACGCGACGAAGTGATTGATTTCACGCAGGCGTATATCCCGCCTGCCGCGTCCCTGTTCGTGAGCATGGGTGATGATGTTGACCTTGATAGTGCGGTGATCGCGGCCCAAACCAATACAATCCAGGCGGGATACATTGCGTCGAACACCGGCGCAACGTTGGTTGAATTCGCTACACCCGATGAAACCATCGCCGCCGTGCGTAATGGTGAGGCCGATGCAGTTTTTGCCGATGGTGATTTCCTGCGCCCCATCGCAGCCGAGGATGCCGATTTAACGATCATCCTTGATCCGGTGCAACTGGGCAGTGGCATAGGCATTGGTCTGCGCGAAGGCGATGAAAATATTACAATCTTTGATGCGGTCATCACATCTATGAAAGAAGACGGCACGCTGAACGCAATGATCCTTGAATGGTTCGGTGAGGATGCCGAAATCTGGTAAGCTCCGCTTTGGTGGGGGTGTATGCCCCCGCCATACACATTTGTCATGAAAGGTCGCTCTATGACTATCGCCTTACCTACCCGCCCCGCGCCTGCGCTTTCTGTGCCGCTTTTGTCGGGGGGGCAATGGACGCTTGCCGAACAATCCCCTGAAACGTTTACTGTTGTGGTGTTTTACCGTGGCAAACACTGCCCCACCTGCAAAACATATCTAACATCCATTGATCAACTGATTGGGAAGGCTGCCGAACAAGGCATTGATGTCATTGCTATTTCAATGGATGGTGAAGATCGCGCGCGCGCCACTGTTGATGAAATCGGGGCCACGCACCTGAATGTGGGATATAATATGCCCGAGGATACCGCGCGCGCGTGGGGGCTTTACATGTCTTCCGCACGGCCAGGCTCAGAGGAACCTGCATTGTTTTCCGAACCAGGTTTGTTTGTGATCCGCCCCGATGGCACGATCTTTTTCGCCCAAAAACAAAGTGCGCCGTTCACACGGCCCGATTTTGACTCTCTGCTGGGGGGTTTGGCTTATGTGGTTGAACACAACTATCCCGCGCGGGGCGATTTGACAGACATCGCCTAGCACAATTTATTATCGGGGGTGGGTCGACCACCCCTTTTTTTATCGCTAACCTATTCAAACCTACGATATTCGCCCTATGCCTAATGTTTGATTTTTGCACCAACCCCGATACATTAAATACGCTGCATTGGTTTGCGTGTTATTTGACCAATGGGGCGCATCGGTTATTTTACGTCAGTTTTTTAACGGTGTTTGCCTTGCTGGCGCTGGCTGCCCCATTGGCCGTTGCGTTGGGTTTTGGGGCCGCCGCCGCAGCACGTGGGCCAATAAGACTTGGCCGGTGGGTGGCCAAAACCTATATCGCCATGGTGCGCGGTGTGCCGGACATCGTGTTTTTCCTGTTTTTTGTTTTGGTGTTGGACCAAGGTATTGAATACTTGCGCCATGTGATCGTCTGCCCCGATTGGCCCGACGCCGTGCGACAAGGCGCAAATTTCATTGTTTGCGATGCCGCACGCACCCCACATTCCAGCGCCCCACAATGGGTGCACGAAGGGTATAATTTCGGTTTGGCGGTATTTACCTATGCGTTGGTTTTTGGGGCCTTTTGCGGCAATGTTTTATTTGGCGCGATGCAGGCCATACCCATGGCCCAAATCGAAACGGCCGAGGCCTATGGCATGACGCGCGCGCAAGTGTTTTGGCGCGTAATCGTGCCGCAAATGTGGATTTATGCTTTGCCCGGGCTGTCCAATATTTGGATGATCCTAATCAAAACAACACCATTGTTATTCCTGCTGGGCATTGAAGACATCGTTTATTGGGCCCGGGAATTGGGGGGATCGCGCACATCTGCGTTTCAATACCCGCATCCGGATTGGCGGTTTTGGTATTTTATGGCGCTGCTTGTTTTTTACCTGGGCTTAACACGGGTGTCTGAAATCGTGCGGGCGCGATTGACCCGCAGATTGCGCCGGGGGCAACCCACTGTAGGCGGTGAAGAATTGCAAATGGTGGGCGCATGAGCATGACCTGTGCCGAGGCGATCCAAGCCTATGGTTTGCGTGCCGTCGGG
>CALFSY010000137.1 GCA_937916365.1 uncultured Jannaschia sp.
ATCTCCTGGATCCAACCGCATGGTTAGGTGTAAATTCGGGTCATTGGCCAGCGCGTCAAAGGCATCAAGCGCGGCAATATGGTGTTTCGTTAGGCGCATGGCGTTAGGAAACCGTTGCGCACTGTCGATATATTGTCGTTGGTAAAATACAGTAAGTTTGCCTTGGTGCCAATTTAGCGGCGGAATGGTCATGAAAGGCGCCATTCCGTCGGGCACCTCGCCCCGTCGATCGGTGGCGATGGGATCAAACAATCGTTCCAACACATCGGGGCATTCCGCACGCATCCGGTTATAGATGGTTTCGGCACTGACCAGCAGGCTGTCACCGCCATCTTTCGCGGGGTGTAGGCACATCAACGCCACAATGTCCGCGCTGTCGGTGTGAAAACTTTGCCGTACGGCGGTTTGGTAAATACGGGCGTTGGGATTTGTAGGATCGGCGCCAACATTGCGCACATGGCCCAGGATATGACCAGCCGCATTTGTGATCGGGCTGATCCCAAATGCGCCCCGATCCCGCAGAAAATAGCCGCCGCAGTGCGTTGGTCATAGCGTTTGATCGGCAAACCGCGCAAAACCATAAACCCGTGCCGCCGCAGAAGCGTTTTGGAAAGCTGATCCACCACCGGGGCCATGGCGCCCAGTGGAAAGGACGCCGCCGTAATATCCGCTATATCGCGATTTTGGGCCAGATACTGCGCGGCGGCGGTGTCGAGCGCGTCTATTTCATCTGCGCTAAGTGTGTATAACCATAAATCGGGCGCATCGCGCATTTCAGAACCGACCCAAGCAGCGGGGCCGGTTATGCGGTGTGGAATGGTTTCTAAAATACCCATTATTTTTAAGCATTGAAATGCCTAGGCAAAGACACGGGTCGCGGTTTGTGTTCTAGGTGACCTCTTCGGTGGCTGCGCGCGCGCGGTCTGCGGCACCTTTTGCATCAATGTCGCGGTCCACAAATTCGACAATGGCCATGGGGGCCATATCACCATATCGAAAACCGGCCCTTAAAACGCGCACATACCCGCCCTGACGTTCGGCCATGCGGGGGCCTAGGGTTTCAAACAGTTTCTGCACATACGCATCTTGTTTCAGCTGTGCCGCCGCTTGCCGCCGCGCATGCAGATCGCCGCGTTTGGCAAGTGTGATTAGCTTTTCAACAATCGGGCGCAATTCTTTGGCTTTTGGCAGGGTGGTTTTAATTTGTTCGTGTTCGATCAACGAACCGGCCATGTTGGCAAACAGTGCTTTTCGATGTTCGTGGGTGCGATTTAGGCGGCGGTATCCGCGAGCGTGGCGCATGGTTTGGCTCCGTTACAATTTGCTTTGTCCTGGGGCGGCTGCGCGGCGCGCGGCCCCTTCCTTAGTGGGCGGGATTGCCATGAACAGGGTCTACGATATTTTTACACGATTCCCGTTAAAAATTATCCTCGTATTTTTTGGCCAATTCTTCGATATTGTCCGGCGGCCAATCGGTGATGTCCATGCCCAGGTGTAGCCCCATACCGGAAAGCACCTCTTTGATTTCATTCAACGATTTACGCCCAAAATTCGGTGTTCGTAACATTTCGGTTTCGGTTTTTTGAATCAAATCGCCGATATAGACGATGTTGTCGTTTTTCAAACAATTCGCCGAGCGCACCGAAAGTTCCAGTTCATCCACCTTTTTCAACAATAGCGGATTAAATTCCAGGTCATCCGAATCATCTTGGTGGGATGCACTTTTCGGTTCGTCGAAATTCACAAAAATCGAAAGTTGATCTTGAATGATCCGTGCGGCATAGGCCACCGCGTCATCGGGCACCACTGTGCCGTCGGTTTGCAGCTTTAGCGTTAATTTGTCGTAATCCAACACCTGGCCTTCGCGCGTGGGTTGCACATCATAGGATACTTTTTTCACGGGCGAATAGATCGCATCAATTGGGATCAACCCGATGGGGGAATCCTCGGGGCGGTTTTTATCGGCTGTCACATATCCTTTGCCCGTTCGCACGGTCAATTCCATGTAAATGTCTGCCTCTTCATCAAGGTGGCAGATAACATGATCTGTATTTAAGATTTCAACACCGGCGGGGGCGGCAATATCTTTGGCGGTGATAACCTTTGGGCCTTTGGCGGAAATTGTGGCGCGTTTCGGGCCCTCGGTCTCCATACGAATGGCGATGTCTTTGAGGTTCAAAACAATATCGGTCACATCTTCGCGCACGCCTGGCACGGATGAAAATTCGTGCAACACCCCATCAATCTGCACGGATGTAATTGCCGCCCCTTGGAGCGAGCTCATCAAAACTCGCCGCAACGCATTGCCAAGTGTCAGGCCGAAACCGCGCTCCAACGGTTCGGCCACCACTGTAGCCTTACGCGCCGGGTCGCTGCCGGGGGTTACGGCCAGTTGTGTTGGTTTAATAAGTTCTTGCCAATTTTTATGGATCATGGGGTGCCTCCATTCTTGTCCCGCACCGATCCGGGGTTGTGGGACGCTCGAGGATCAAAATAGTATTGGCGGGCTGCGACGATTATCACGCGCCTTACCAAATAGGATTGTGACGTTATACGCGGCGCCGCTTCGGGGGGCGGCACCCATTGTGCGGCATGGGCGTGACATCGCGAATAGATGTTATGGAAAACCCTATGGCGGCCAAGGCACGCAGGGCGCTTTCGCGGCCTGAACCGGGGCCTTGCACTTCGACCTCAAGCGTTCGCATACCATGTTCTTGTGCTTTGCGTCCGGCATCTTCGGCGGCCATTTGTGCGGCATAAGGGGTTGATTTTCGGCTACCCTTAAATCCCATTGTGCCGGCCGATGACCACGATATGGCGTTGCCTTGCACGTCGGAAATTAAGATCTTTGTGTTGTTGAATGATGAATTCACATGGGCGATGCCTGCGGCAATGTTTTTCGATACTTTGCGTTTTGTGGGACGACGATCGCGTGCCATTTTATGCCCCTTTCTTATTTCTTTTTGCCAGCGATGGCTTTGGCGGGGCCTTTGCGGGTGCGGGCGTTTGTGTGGGTGCGTTGCCCGCGCACCGGTAAATTGCGGCGATGGCGCAATCCGCGATAACTGCCCAAATCCATCAATCGTTTGATGTTCATTTGCACCTCGCGCCGCAAATCACCTTCGACCGAATAATTCGCATCGATATGTTCTCGTAGGCGCAAAACCTCTGCATCGGACAAGTCGTTGATGCGGCGTGATTGGTCGATGCCCACGGCATCACAAATGGCACGGGCCGCAGAATGGCCGATACCGGTTACATATGTTAGGGCGATGGGAACACGTTTCGCCGTTGGGATGTTCACCCCTGCTATGCGGGCCAAATTGGTTTTCCTTTTCCGTTGCGGTTCCGTTTTTCCAGAACCTTTTTTCACAACAAAAAATCCCTAAGGCGGGATTTTTTATGGCACTATATATGGTATGTCGTGCAGTCTTTTATAATTATTTTTTGACAGCCTGCACACCTAAGATTTGCCGCTTAGCGGTTTTTTCATATTTCGTCAAGGTTTGAAGGTCCATTGAAATTATGTGGGGGCTGGGGTGTATTGAATTGATCCTGGTGTGGTAGATTATCGTTGTAAATCAAGGCGTCATTGCTGTGCATATGCCAGATACAACGTCGTCTGTCACCTCGAACGTTTCGTTCAATGTGTCTTGTTCGATCACATGATAACGCATAGGTCGGATGTGGCGGGTTCTGCGCAATACGTGTTTGTGGCAAAATTCCGGTGGCCTTAAGCATTTCCGAGGGGGCTGGCTCTGTCCGAATCGTGGTTTGGTTATCCGGCACCCACCTGTTGATACAGGTCCTCGGGAATTGACGCCGCTACGGTTGATGTGGTCCCGCCGCCCTATAGGGTGTGATTAAACGCTTGCGGGGGAAAACCTTGTGTTTGATATATAACCTTTACTTTAATATCATAAACACGGAGATCGTGTAATGGTTGATATTGCCACTCGCGTTTACAATCACAAATGGAAAATCGACCCCATCGTGCGATCTTTGATCGATACGGATTTTTATAAATTATTGATGTGTCAATCGGTCTTTCGTAACAAACCCGATACTATTGTGACGTTTTCATTGATTAACCGCAGCACGCAAATTCCGCTGGCGCGAATCGTTGATGAAGGCGCGTTGCGTGAACAACTGGATCATATTCGCACACTTCGCCTAACCCGGGGCGAATCCACCTGGCTGCGGGGCAATACGTTTTACGGCAAACGCCAAATGTTTCGCCCCGATTTTATGGAATGGTTTGAGACCTTGCGCCTGCCGCCCTATCATTTGGAACGGGTGGGTGATCAATATGAGTTAACGTTTGAAGGCCCCTGGCCGCACGTCATGTTATGGGAAATCCCCGCACTTGCGGTCTTGATGGAGCTGCGCTCGCGTGCGGTGTTGCGTGATTTGGGCAAGTTTGAATTACAGGTGCTATATGCCCGCGCGATGACCAAACTGTGGGAAAAAATCGAACGCTTGCGCCCCGTTGATGGTTTGCGCATTGCCGATTTCGGCACCCGTCGTCGTCATTCATTTTTATGGCAGGATTGGTGCGTGCAAGCCATGCACGAAGGATTGGGCGACGCCTTCACCGGCACATCAAATTGTTTAATCGCTAAAAACCGCGATTTAGAGGCAATCGGCACCAACGCGCACGAATTGCCCATGGTTTATGCCGCCCTGGCAGATGATGATGCCGCGCTGGCCACCGCGCCCTACGACGTATTGTCGGATTGGCACGAAGAACATGACGGCAATTTGCGCATCATTTTACCCGATACCTATGGCACAGAGGGATTTTTGAAACATGCCCCCGATTGGTTGGCCGGTTGGACAGGTATGCGTATAGACAGCGGTGATCCCGCCAAAGGGGCCGAAACCGCCATCACCTGGTGGCAAACCCGGGGTGAAGACCCGCGTGAAAAGTTGATTATTTTTTCCGATGGGTTGGATGTGGATACAATCGCAACCCTGCATGCACAATTTGCCCATCGCGCCAGGGTTGGGTTTGGTTGGGGCACGTTATTGACGAATGATTTTCGCGGCTTGGCAATGGCGGATGGGTTGGCCCCATTTTCCTTGGTGTGCAAAGCCATGGCCGCCAACGGGCGCCCTACGGTAAAGTTGTCGGACAACCCTGAAAAAGCAACCGGCCCAAAGACCGAAATCGCCCGCTATAAACGCATATTCGGCGTGGGCGCACAAACACCGATGCAGGTGGTGGTTTAAGCGTTAAGTCCATTTATTTTACTTTTACTAAAACGCATCATTGGATTCACCCCCTAAAAATACGTCCAATTTTCCCGCATGTTCCAGCGCGGCCAAATCGTCATAACCGCCGATATGGGTGTTGCCGATAAAGATTTGGGGCACTGTGTGCCGTCCGCCCGCGCGGTTTAGCATGTCTTGCCTTTTGGCGGGATCGGTGGCCACATCATATTCAATATATTGCACCCGTTTGTCTGCCAATAAACGTTTGGCCGCGTGGCAATATCCGCAAAGTGGTGAGGTATAGATTTCAACAGTGCGCATGGTGTGTTCTTACCCCTTGGGTTGTTTATATTTACCTAAGCATCCCTACCAACCCGCGCCAGGGCCATGACACGAATGGGCCCGCCGCCCGCCTGATGACAGGCCTGGGCGGCGGCGGTAAATGTTGCGCCTGATGTCATAACATCGTCGATCAAAACAATGGGTTTGCCCCGAATCGCCTGTCCATGGCGGGGGTGGGGCAGGATTGCGCCGGAAACGTTTTCAAACCGTGCTGCGTGATCACGTCCATCTTGGGTTGGGGTGGCCCGGCGGCGGATCAGGGCCTGCGGCACACAAGGCAGGCCGGTTTCATGCGCGACCGCCTGTGCCAATAACGCGGCCTGATTAAAACGCCGTTTGGCCAAACGCCGCCAGTGTAATGGGATAGGCACAAAAACCGGTTTATCGTTGAAAAGATCTGCCCCGGCTCGCGCCATCCATCGGCCTGCTGCGCGCGCAACCTCTGCACGGTCGCCGTGTTTAAGCCCTAAAACAAGTTTTCGCCCCACGCCGGCGTATCCGAAAACCGCGCGCCCGGCCTGCCAGGGGCGGGGTGTTGACAGACAATCGTCGCAGATCAATCGCTCTGCCATACTATGTTGCCCGGGCAATGCCACACCGCACAGGTGACATGCCGCCCCCAATATAAATGGCGTGTCGGCCCAACACGCCCCGCAAAGGGCAAAATCGCTTTCGACCCATGTGCCGCACCCCAGGCAATCGGGCGGAAATACCGCGTGCAGTAATGTTTGCAATCGTATCATTGCGGCCTATCTTGCACGTAACATGGTATAGGAATCAAATGACATTGCCACAGATTCACGTTTCGCCCGGTTTTGCCGATACCGCCGCGTTGGCGCGTGCGCGCGCACGTGCGCGCAAGGGTGTGGGATTTCACAGCGCGGGGTTTTTGCATCGGATTGCCAAATATGACCTACAAGATCGGTTAAGCCAGATTAACAAAGATTTTAGCACGCCGGCATTGATAACGCCATTCCCCGAATTTTGGGCCGATATGATCCCAAACCTAACGGTTGTTGCGCCTGATGATACGCTTGCCCTACAGGCCCAGGCCCACGATCTTGTTATCCATGCAATGGCCTTGCATTGGGCGGCTGATCCGGTTGGTCAAATCGTGCAATGCCGCCGGGCCCTAAAACCCGATGGGGTGTTTTTGGCGGCTCTGTTTGGGGGTGATACGTTAACAGAATTGCGGCAGGCGTTAAGCGCGGTCGAGGTCGCGGTCATGGGCGGGATAAGCCCGCGGATCGCGCCCATGGGGGAATTGCGCGATATGGGGTCTTTGTTACAACGCGCAGGCCTTGCGTTGCCTGTCGTGGATAGGGTGGTTCAAACGGTGACATACAGCGATGCCTTTGCTTTGATGCACGATGTGCGGGCGATGGGGGAAATCAACGTTTTGACCCATCGGCACCGGCGCATTCCTCCACGTCGGTTTTTTGCCAATGCGGCGGATGTGTATGCCAAAAATTTCCCCGCCGCGGATGACCCCACACGCATTCGTGCCACGTTTGAAATCATTTTTTTGGCCGGATGGGAGCCCCATGAAAGCCAACAAAAACCCTTACGTCCAGGCAGCGCCATCACACCATTGGCCCAGGTGTTATCGCGTGCGGAGGCCAATCAAACGCCAGCGCCGGTTTCAAACACCGGCCTAATCCATAAGGCACAGCCATGAATGTGATGCCGCAGACGTCGCCACCAATACCCAACGTCGCCCTGGCCCATGCCCCCGCCGACCATCCAAAGGTGCAGTTCGGCAAAATCGGGGTGCTTTTGGCAAACCTAGGCACACCGGATCATTATAGCTATTGGCCAATGCGGCGATATTTGAACGAATTTTTATCCGATCGGCGCGTCATTGATTACAGCCCTTGGATATGGCAGCCGCTGTTGCAAACGATCATCTTAACAAAACGCCCCTTCTCATCCGGTGCGGCTTACAAATCCATCTGGAATGAGGATCAAAACGAAAGCCCCTTGATGACCATCACCAAGGCGCAAATGGCGAAAATAAAAGCATTGCTGCAAAAACGTTTCGGTGACGCGGTTGTGGTGGATTTTTGCATGCGATACGGCAACCCATCGACCAAGTCCAAGGTCGATGCCTTGGTGGAACAGGGGTGTGATAAAATTTTATTTTTCCCGCTTTATCCGCAATATGCCGGCGCGACCTCGGCCACCGCGTGCGATCAATTTTTCCGCGCGTTGGAACATATTAAATGGCAACCCGTGGTGCGCACCGTGGCACCCTATTATGATCGCCCGCTTTATATCGCGGCATTGGCGCAATCGGTCGAACGCGCCTACGCAGGGTTAGGCGATAGGCCGGATATTTTGGTGGCCTCTTACCATGGCCTGCCTCGGCGATATTTAATGGAAGGCGACCCCTATCATTGCCAATGCCATAAAACCACGCGCCTGTTAAAAGAAAAACTAGGCTGGCCTGACACCGATATTGTTACAACATTCCAAAGTCGTTTTGGACCAGAGGAATGGTTAAAACCATACACAGTGGATGAGGTTGCGCGCCTGGCCGAAACCGGCAAAACCAAAATCGCGGTGATCGCGCCCGCCTTTTCCGCCGATTGCATCGAAACATTAGAAGAAATCAACGAAGAAATCCGCGAAAGTTTTGAAGAGGCCGGCGGCACACACTTTACCTATATCCCTTGCTTGAATGACGATGACGCCCACGTGGCCGCATTGACCCGGGTGATTGAGGATAATTTGACGGGATGGGTTGCCTGATCACCAAATGGGTTTAGCCGCCTAGGCCACCATTTTTTCTGCTTTGATCAGGTCAACACCCACCAACTGGCTGACGCCTTGTTCGGCCATTGTCACGCCAAACAACCGATCCATGCGCGCCATGGTTATGGCGTGATGCGTGATAATTAAAAATCGCGTTGCGGTTTTGCGTGTCATTTCATCCAACAGGTCGCAAAACCGCCCCACATTTGCATCATCCAGCGGGGCGTCGACCTCATCCAACACACAAATCGGGGCGGGGTTGACCAAAAATACCGCGAAAATCAATGCCAGCGCCGTTAACGTCTGTTCCCCGCCCGACAGAAGCGATAGCGTGGACAGCTTTTTGCCCGGCGGTTGGCACAAAATTTCTAACCCAGCCTCCAACGGATCGTCGGATTCAACCAAAAACAATCGCGCCTCACCCCCCCCGAACAGATGAGTGAAAAGTGCGGCAAAGTGATCGTTGACCGCATCAAACGCGGTCAACAATCGTGCGCGGCCTTGTTTGTTAAGGGCTGTGATGCTGGTGCGCAGTTTGGCGATCGCAGTTTCTAAATCGGTTTTTTCCGCGCTCAAAGTGTCGTGTTCGGTTTGTAGGTCGCGCGCGTCGTCTTCGGCACGTAAATTGACCGCGCCCAAGGCGTCGCGGCGACGGTGCAGGCGGGCAAGGTCTGCCTCAACTATATCAATTTGGGGCAAGGGGGTGGGCAAATCGCCCAACGCATCGCGTAAGGCCTGGGGGGTTACCATGCGCCGATCTTCTGCAATACGCGCCACGGCGGCGGTCACGCCCGCGGCGGCGGCATCGCGGTGTGCCTCGGCGGCGGCGCGGTTTTCACGCGCGGTTGAGGCTGCGCGTTCCGCATTGCGTTCGGTTGATAGGGCATCTTTGTGGGTGCTTTCGGCGGCGGCCAGCGCATCGTTGGCGGCGGTGAGGCGTGCCTCGGCCTCTTTGATTTTGGTTTGTAATCCGCCTGTTTGGGTCAAAATCTGTTCTGGTTGTGCCTCTGCCTTCTGTAGGGCGGCATCGGTTTCGGTGCGGCGTGTTTTCAATTCTTCGCTGCGCTGCGTTGCTTGGGCCAAACGCTCGGCCCAGGCCTGTGTTTCCAGACCAATGTCTTGAAGCCTGGTATGCCGGCGTTCGGCCTGCCGCATCAGATCGTCACGTGTGGCGCGATGGCCCATCAACGCTGTGCGGGCGGCCTCGACCTTTTCCCGCAGTGTGGCCAGGTTTTGGCGCGCGGCGGTCAGATCGCCCAAATCCTCTGACGCTGCTGTGGCGTGAGTCAGGTCTTTTTCAGCGGTGTCGCGGTTTTGGGCATGTGTTTGTGCAGCGTCTTGCAGCACGGTCAACTGCCCTTGCAGGCGCGTGCGTTCGGCCTCGGTTTTTGATAGGGTGCGCTGTGCCGTGGCCAGGCGCACATCGGCGTTGCGGCGGGCGGTGCGTGCGGCATCTAGGGTTTGTGTGACATGGGCCAGGTGTGCGGCGGTGTCTTTGTGGTGGGCCTGCGCCTTTTCTGCGGCGGCGCGGGCGGTTTCGCGTTCCGCGTTCAAATCAGCCAACCGATTCATGTGTTCCAAGTGCCGTGTCGCGGACGATACGGCATCGTGTGCGGCGATGGAAAATCCATCCCACCGCCACATATGGCCCTCAACACTGACCAAACGTTGACCGGGGCGCAATGATGCTTGCATTTCGGCGCCTTTATCGTTGGGCACCAGCCCCACGTGCGCCAGGCGCCGCGCCAGCATCGCAGTCGCACGGACAACGGACGCAATGGGCCGTGCGCCATGTGGCAATGGGGCCGCGGCATCGTAATTGGGTAAATCTGTCCATCCTGTTGCACCGGGCGTTTCGGCGCGCCCAGATAACAAATCATCGGTCAAGGCGGCGCCCAACGCCGCCTCGAACCCTTTATCGACCGATATATCATCGACCATTTGCCCTGCGGTCCCGCGTGTGTGATCCAACATGTGCGATAGGGTTTGAACCTCGGCTGCCAATGTTGTGGCGCGCGCCTCAACCTCGGTGCGGTGCGCGCGGGCGCTGGCTTCGGCGGTTTGGGCGCGTGTTTGAGTGGTGTGCAGGTCGGCCACGGCGGCCTCGGCCTTGGTTACGCAATCGGTGGCATTTTGCGCGGCCTGAACCGCCAAGGTGTGTTCATGGTCAAGCGCTGTTAGATCATCCTGCAGGGTGGTGGCCGTGCGATGGGCGGTGTGGTGCGCCGTATTGTGCCGTGCGATGGCGGCCTGTGCCTCGGCGATATGGCGTTCGGCGGTTTGATGCTGTGCGGCCAAATGCGCGGCGTCCTCTGTCGCTTTTGACAGATCGGCTTCGCAGTGTTGTAGGATATGATCCGCCGCCTCTGCCTGGGTTGTGGCATCGACTATCGTGGCCTCTTGCGTGCCTTGGGCCTGGTGCAGCGCGTTTTGTTCCGCTTGTAGGCGCGCCATCGCCTGTTCCGCATCAGAGCGGAGCGCGATTTCACGGGCCTGGTCATGGTGCAACTGTTCGGCCCGATTCTGCAATGTTATAACGGCGTCTTTGGCGCGCTTTGCCTCTGCCTCCAGTGTGGCGTGTTCTACAGTCAATCGTTGAACAATCGCACCGGCTATCGCGGCGTCTTCGCGCAAGGGGCGCACGGCGGCCTCGGCCTTTTCACGCGCGGCGGCGGCTTGGCGCACGGCGACCTCGGCCTGCGCTGCATCTTGCAAACGATTGCGCAGCACGTCTTCGGCCTCAAGATGGGCGGTCTGTGCGTTGCGCCAGCGCAGGTAAAGCATCATCATTTCGGCATGGCGTAACGCGACACCGATTTCGCGGTATCGGGCCGCCTGTTTTGCCTGCCGTGTTAGGGTTATTAATTGATTGGTTAGCCCCTCTAAAATATCGTCCACACGCGCAAGATTGGTTTCAGCGGCATTCAGTTTTAATTCTGCCTCATGGCGGCGTTGATAGAGGCCGGAAATGCCCGCCGCTTCGTCTAATATGCGTCGCCGCGCCCGGGGGCGGGCATTGATGAGTTCGGTGATTTGTCCCTGTTGCACCAAAGCGGGCGATTGTGCCCCGGTTGAAGCATCGGCAAACAACATTTGCACATCGCGGGCGCGCACATCTTTGCCGTTTAATTTATAGGCCGATCCAGCATCACGTGTGATGCGTCGCGTGATGTCGATATGGTCGGCGATATTAAATTCTGCCGGCGCCAAACGTTCCGAATTGTCGATGTGTAAAACAACCTCGGCAAAATTGCGCGCGCCCCGCGTGGCCGCGCCGCCAAAAATAACATCCTCCATCCCGCCGCTACGCATGGCGGTTGGCCGATTTTCGCCCATCACCCATCGCAGCGCCTCTAACAGGTTGGATTTTCCGCATCCATTGGGCCCTACCACACCGGTCAACCCGTCCTGTATGGACAGGTCTGTGGGATCAACGAAACTTTTGAATCCATTTAACCTAAGTTTTGTAAGGCGCACGCAGCAGATACTTTCGATAGTGTATGAAACTATATATTGCGGTTTGATGCAATCAAACGTCAATGCCAACATGCACCTTAAGGGGAAATTTTGAAAATTATCCCCAAGATATTTGGGCACCGGATTCTCCAATCCCGACAATGGATTAAAGGATTATGGCCCATAAACACCACTGCGCACTTGCCCGTTGAGATTGCGCTGCATTTATGATATAAGGGCTTTGATACTTGGCCCATGGTACCACCATGGCGCATTGTTATAAACAATCCAAAGCCCAAAAGGGGAGGATACGAACCTGACCGGATCGGCCCATGCAGCGGCCAAGGTGGCCGCAAACCATGCGCATCGCGCATCCCCCACCGCACCACCGCCCAACAGTGCCACACTGATTGCGGCAATTATCAATTCCCTTGAAAACGATAAGGCCGAGGATATTGCGCAGATTGATCTGCGCGGGAAATCCACGATCGCCGACGCCATGATCATCGCCTCGGGCCGATCCACGCGCCAGGTTGTTGCGTTATCGGATCATTTGGTTGAGCGATTGAAGCAAGATCATAACATTCGCTGCAAGGTCGAAGGTAAAGACACCGGCGATTGGGTTTTGATCGACGCCGGGGATGTCATCGTTCATGTGTTCAGGCCCGAGGTGCGCGCGTTCTATCAGCTTGAAAAAATGTGGATGCCCGCCGCCGCACTGTCGCAATAACAGTGGGGTTGCGCATTCACGTGTGTGCGGTGGGCCGTCTACGCGGCACACCCGAAGCTGCGCTTGTGAACGATTACCTTGGTCGATTTGCCCGCGTTGGGCGGTCTATCGGTTTGACCTTAGGCGATGTGCACGAGGTTGAGGATCGCCTGCGGAGCAGCCCAACACAACAGGCCGCGCTGCTGCGTAAATCAATCCCCGCAAAGGCGATTTTGTGGGCGATGGATGAACGTGGGCAAACCCTATCGTCATCTGATTTTGCCAAAACACTTGCCCACGAACGCGATCAGGGCACCGCAAATGTTGCCATTGCCATCGGTGGGGCGGATGGTTTGGATCCGGCGTTTCGAGCCGAGGCACACCTGGTGCTTTCTTTTGGCCCAATGGTTTGGCCCCATATGTTGGCGCGTGCGATGCTTAGCGAACAACTGTATCGTGCGGCCACCATACTTGCCGGCGGACCATATCATCGTGCATGAATGACCACTCCTCCGGTTTAGGTTGTTTGCCACCTTGCGCTGTGCAAGCAGGGGGCCTAGGTTTTTGATCAGAGGATTTTTTAAGGCCCGATATGCCCAACCCATCCGAAACCGGCGCGATGCGTCCTGTTGTTTTGTGCATTCTTGATGGGTGGGGCCTGGCCCCGCCGGGGCATGATAATGCCCCTTACCTGGCCCATACCCCAAATTTTGATAGGCTTTGGGCCACATGTCCGCACGCAACACTTATCACCCATGGGCGCGATGCGGGCTTGCCCGACGGCCAAATGGGCAATTCCGAGGTCGGCCATACCAACATCGGGGCAGGCCGTGTTGTGGCAATGGATTTAGGGCAAATTGATCTAGCGATTGCGGATAAATCGTTTTTTGACAATGCTGCAATCCTTGATTTTATTGCCACGCTTAAGGCCAGCGGCGGCACCGCACATCTGATTGGTGTGGCCTCAAACGGGGGGGTGCATGGCCATTTGAACCACATCATTGCCGCTGCAGGGATGGTAGCGGGCGCAGGGGTGCCTGTTGTTGTTCACGTCATCACCGATGGTCGTGATGTGGCGCCGACCTCCGCCGCCGATTTTGTCGCGACTTTGTGTGAACGATTGCCGGTGGGGGCGCGGGTTGGCACCGTGATCGGGCGTTATTACGCCATGGATCGCGACAACCGGTGGGATCGTATCGAAATTGCCTATCGCGCCATCATGGATGGGCAGGGTTTGCCCGCCCAAACACCGCAGGCCGCCGTCAAAGCCGCGTATGACACAGGGGTCACGGATGAATTTTTCCCCGCTTATGGTATGGCCGATTATGCGGGCGTGAAGGATGGCGATGGGGTTTTCTGCCTAAACTTCCGTGCCGATCGCGCGCGACAGATTCTAAAGGCCATCGGAGCGCCGCATTTTACCGAATTTGATGTGGCCCACCGCCCCACGTTGGCCGCAATGTTGGGCATGGTGGATTATTCGACGGATCACGATGCCTTTATGACCGCAGCCTTTCCAAAACGGCGTATTGAAAATGGCCTAGGTGCCTGGGTCGCGGGCCATGGGTTGCGGCAATTTCGCGTGGCAGAAACGGAAAAATACCCCCACGTTACATTTTTTTTCAATGGCGGCACAGAAATGCCCGATGTTGGCGAAGACCGCCATATGCCCGCTTCGCCAAAGGTGGCGACCTATGATTTGGCCCCGGCTATGGCCGCCGATGCCGTTACCGACCATGCCGTTGCCGCCATCGCGGCAGGGTATGATTTGATTGTGATGAATTATGCAAACCCCGATATGGTGGGGCATACGGGTGATTTACAGGCCGCCATCGCGGCGTGTGAGGCCGTGGATCACGGGCTTGGCCGGGTTATTGATGCGGTTCAAACGGGCGGTGGGGCCATGATTGTAACCGCCGATCATGGAAATTGCGAAACCATGATTGACCCTGAAACGGGCGGGCCGCACACCGCCCATACCTTAAACCCCGTGCCGGTGATTTTCGTGAACGGACCCGATAACGCGGTTCTGCGCGACGGGCGGTTGGCCGATGTTGCACCAACGGTGTTGGGGTTAATGGGGCTGTCCCCTCCACCGGATATGACAGGGCGGTCTTTGATCCGATGATGCGGGGGGTGTGCGCATGGGTCTTATCGGTGGGGTTGTGGTTTGGCCCACCTGTTGCGGCCGACACTGCCGCCGTTGAACCTATCGCGCGGGCCGCCGAACTGTTGGAACAGGCCGGTTTAACGTTGATGGAGGCCGACACCACCCAAGACCGAATTGCCGCGTTGACCCGCGCCGTGCGCGCGTATGAGGCCGGCCTTTCCGCGCTGCGCGATGGCGCACGTCAGGCGGCCTTGCGCGAACAGATTATTCTGACGTTGTTTGAAACCGAACGCACACGTTTGGCCCGCCTATTGGGGGCAATGCAAACCATTCAAACAAATCAAAGTCCGCTGATCCTGCTTCATCCGCACGGGCCGCTTGGGGCCGCCCAAGCCGGCATGGTTGTGGGGGATATAACACCAGCCATCGCGCAAGAGGCATTGATGCTTCAAGCACAGCTTGAGGATCTGAACGCCATGCGCGATTTGCAGGTGCAGGCGTTGGAGGAGCTGTCCACCGCATTGATTGCGGCACAAAACGCGCGCCTTGCGCTAAGCCAGGCTATCGCAGATCGCGTAACCCCGCCCGAACGTTTTACGTTTGATCAAAATACGTTGCGCGAATTGGTTGAAAATGCCGCCTCGCTTGATAATGTGGCAACGGAATTGGCGGCAACATCGCCGGTGGAATTGGGGGCATTGCCATCGTTTGAAGCGGCGGCGGGCAATCTACAAATGCCGGTGCTGGGCACAATACTGCGGCGGTTTAACGACACCGATGCTGCGGGTATTCGGCGCCCTGGGGTTGTAATTGCCACACCGCCCGCGGCGTTGGTTACCGCACCGTGGCCCGCATTTGTTCGGTATGCGGGGCCGTTGTTGGACCATGGCAATGTTATTATCCTAGAACCTGATGACCGATATTTGATCGTTTTGACAGGATTGGGCGATCTTTACGTGACCGCCGGACAGTTGGTTGCGGCCGATGCACCCATCGCGTTGATGCCTGGCACAGTGGGGGCCCGCGAAGAATTGATCGTATCCCCCGCACAAGGGTCTGGTGCGGCGGGGATAGAAACGCTTTATCTAGAATTGCGGCAAGACAGCCGCCCCATTGATCCGGAATCCTGGTTTGCCTTGCGCCAATGACGCCATCTTGCCAGATAGGGATATAAGACGCAGAGAACGACATGAGCCAAAAGGAAAAGAACGCGCTATGAAAAAGCTGATTGTTGCGGCCATCGTAGGCCTTGCCGGTGGGGTGTTATTTAGCACGCAAATGGTGGGCACCTTAATCGCGCAAGAGGGGCGCAATACCGCATCCGTTTACGAACAGCTTGATCTTTTTGGCGATATTTTTGAACGCATCCGCGAAAACTATGTCGAAGACGTGGACGAAGCGGCGTTGATTGAGGCGGCCATCAACGGAATGTTAATCTCGCTTGATCCACACTCCAGCTATCTGCCCCCTCGTGATTTTGATTCGATGCAGGTTCAAACCCGTGGCGAATTCGGCGGTTTGGGCATCGAAGTCACGCAAGAGGACGGTTTTGTGCGCGTCATTACCCCGATGGACGATACCCCCGCGATGGAAGCGGGGGTCGAGGCAGGCGATTTCATCACTCATGTGGATGGTGAGGCGTTGCTGGGCCTGACGTTGGAACAGGCGGTTGATTTAATGCGCGGGCCGGTTGGATCGGAAATCATCGTGACCATCGTGCGCGACGGGGCCGAAGAACCCTTTGATGTAACCATTGTCCGCGATGTCATTCGTTTAACGGCGGTGCGCCACCGGTTAGAGGGCAACACAGCCATTTTGCGGGTGTCCACCTTTAACGATCAAACATACCCAAACCTGGAAGAAGGTCTAAATGAAATGATGGCCGAGGTCGGGGGCGCGGAAAACCTAAATGGTGTTGTGTTGGACCTGCGTAATAATCCAGGCGGTCTTTTGACCGAGGCGATTCGCGTCACAGACGCCTTTTTGGAACAAGGCGAAATTGTATCAACCCGCGGCCGCAATCCAGAAGACGGCGAACGATACAACGCAACCGCCGGTGATCTTATCAATGGAATGCCTTTGGTGGTGCTTATCAATGGGGGGTCGGCATCGGCCTCTGAAATCGTGGCCGGCGCGTTGCAGGACCACCGGCGCGCGGTGGTTGTGGGCACAAATTCATTTGGCAAAGGATCGGTGCAATCCATTATGCCATTGGCCGGGGATGGGGCGATGCGGTTGACCACATCGTTGTATTACACGCCCTCGGGGCGGTCGATCCAGGCGCTGGGTGTCGCCCCCGATATTTTGGTCGAACAACGCGATCCCGTTGAAACCCCCGAAGAAGACGAAGACGTTTCCCGCAATGAGGCCAGCCTGCGCGGCGCAATCGAAAATTCATCCCTGACCGAAGATGAATTGCGGCAGTTGGAAGAAGAACGTGACATTGCCGAGGCCTCGGCGCGGTTGCGTAACGACGACTATCAGCTGGCTTATGCGATTGACATTCTAACGGGACTTAACGCGCTTGGGCCGCAGAATTGACATCGCACGACATCGCGAAACGTCCCTATCGGCGCGGTGTGGGCGTAGTGTTGACCAATACACAAGGGGCCATTTTTGCCGGACAACGTGCCGATAAAATCACATCGGCCTGGCAAATGCCGCAAGGCGGGATAGAGCCAAACGAAACGCCCCTACAAGCCGCCTATCGTGAATTACACGAAGAAACGGGGGTGCAGGCCCAACATGTCACGCACAAGGGCGAAACGGCACAGTGGCTGAACTATGACCTACCTGCGGATATGGCGGCGCGGTTGTGGGGCGGGCGGTATCGGGGGCAGACCCAAAAATGGATGTGGTTTCAATTAGACGCTCTTGATGATGTGATTGATTTGACGCTTGACGATGTCGAATTTTCCGCTTGGCGTTGGATGGCGGCGGCCGAACTTTTGACGCGCATTGTGCCCTTCAAACGCGACCTCTATACGGCGGTTTTGGGGGAATTCGGGTTGTTGGGATTGGGGCGTTGATTTTTTATGCTGTGTTGGAAAATGGATGGTGCAAAAGAAAACGTTTTCTAAAAAACGGATAATTACCCCTAATAATCCATCGTGCGCATAACACCGAACGCATTGCGCAACTGGGTGGACCATTGATCGGAAAATGAACGGAATGCGGCATCGTCGTCGTCGATGCGCCGGTCTTGGCTTAATGCCAAATACCCCGTGGGCAGCACCGCCAAATCCAACGGCATCCCCACGCTTAGGTTGGATCGCAGCGTGCTGTCCATCGACAGCAACGCCGCAATCACCCCGTCTTGTAACGGGGTTTCGGGTGTGATGACGCGGTCTAGGATAGGTTTGCCGTATTTGTGTTCGCCAATTTGGAAAAACGGCGCGTCGTCCAAGGCTTCGATAAAATTTCCTGCGGCATATATGTGAAACAACCGCGGCACCCCGCCCTGGCGTTCGCCCCCCATGATGATGGAGGCCGACGAATCTTCGCCGCGCGCCACCAGACCCGCGCCATAGGTTTGTTGAACCTGCTGCATTGTGCGACCCACCAACCGAGCCGCCGCGAACAACGTGGCGCAATTCAACAGGGTTTCGTGATTGTTGCCGAGTTCGATTTTTTCGTTCAATTCCGAAATAACCGCCTGTGTGATCCCTAAATTACCGGCGGTCATCATCACGATTTGGCGTTCCCCGGGCACGGCCCAGGTGAATAATTTTTTAACCCTTGAAATGTTATCCATACCTGCATTGGTGCGGGTATCGGCCAAAAACACCATGCCTTCGTTCAATTTCAAAGCAACACAATAGGTCACGGCGTCATCCTCAATCGGGGCGGTGTGTTGGCCCGCGGGTTTATGTTTTTTATGTCTGATGCTTGTATTGCATCGTGGTGTCGTCAAATCATCACGATGGCCATTTCCATGCAAGCCGAAAACCACGTTGCGTAAATTGTTCAACCAACCTAAGCACAACTTTATGACTGTTCGCATAAGCCTTACGCATCGCACGCATTACCGATATGATCGCCACGTGCGTCTTGGCCCGCAGACGATACGCCTGCGGCCTGCGCCGCATGTGCGGACGCCGATTGTGTCTTATGCACTGGATATTCAACCAAACCAGCATTTTTTGAATTGGCACCAAGATCCGTTTGGCAATTATGAGGCACGGGTCATTATACCCGACCCCACCGATGAATTTATCGTGTCGGTCGATCTGATCGCGGATATGGTGGCCGTTAATCCCTTTGATTTCTTTCTGGAAGATAACGCATACTACGCCCCATTCGATTATGCCCCAGACCTGCGTGCCGATTTGGCCCCTTACCTGGTGCCGCAGGGACAAGGGACAATGTTTTCCGCATTGGCGCGGGAAGCCATGCGCCATTACCGAACGGCGCGGGGCGATTTGCGCACCATTGATTATCTGGTGGCGTTAAACCAACGGTTGCAGCGCGACATCGGGTATGTTGTTCGGATGGAACCCGGTATTCAAACGCCCGAAGAAACATTGAAATTGGCCAAAGGGTCATGCCGCGATAGCACGTGGTTATTGGTGAACCTGCTGCGGCATGTGGGCATCGCGGCGCGGTTTGTATCGGGCTATCTGGTACAGTTGACCGCCGATGAAAAATCACTAGACGGCCCCACCGGTCCCGCCGCCGATTTTACCGATCTGCACGCCTGGGCCGAGGCTTATATTCCTGGTGCGGGTTGGATCGGCTTAGATCCCACATCGGGATTATTCGCGGGCGAGGGGCATATTCCGTTGGCCGCCACGCCCAACCCCGGCTCTGCCGCGCCGATTTTTGGCGGGTTAGAGGCGTCTAAGGTTGAATTTGATGTTGATATGCAGGTGACGCGCCTGCGTGAACCCGCCCGTATCACAAAACCCCTGACCCCGGCACAGGTTGCCGACATTGACGCCACCGCCGATGCCGTTGATGCCCTGTTACAGGCCGGTGATGTGCGGCTGACCATGGGGGGGGAACCCACGTTTGTATCCGCCCGTGACCGCGATGCCGAAGAATGGAACACGGCGGCCATGGGCCCCACCAAACAAGGATATGCTGATCGGTTGGCCCGTGGTCTGCAGCGGCGATTCGCACCAGGGGGGCTTTTGATACATGGGCAAGGCAAATGGTATCCAGGCGAACCTTTGCCGCGTTGGGCGCTATCCATCCTATGGCGGCGCGATGGCGCGCCCTTATGGCAAAACCCCAACCTAATCGCGGATGAAAACGCGGCCCTTTCCCCACCGGATGCCGCAGACGCGCGCCGTTTCATCCATGCGTTGGCCGAAACCTTGGGCGTGCCGGGCGATAATGTGCAACCTTTGTTTGAAGATCCCGCGCATTATCTGTTTGAAGAGGCGAATTTGCCCCCCAACCTAACGCCGGCCACCAATCAGCTTGAAAATCCCATTGATCGCGCGCGACTGGCCCGGGTGTTCGACCATGGTCTTAGCACACCGGTGGCCATGATTCTTCCCCTACGGCAGGCCCATGTTACCGCCAACAGGCAAACGGTGACATGGCAATCGGAAAGGTGGCAAACGCGGCGGGGCAAATTATATGCCATCCCCGGCGATAGTGCGGCGGGGTTTCGGTTACCGCTTAAAGCCTTGCCTTGGGTCAAGGGCGCGCGCACCCCCTATCCCGAAATTTACACGCCCGATCCGTTTCAACCACAACACCCCTTGCACCGCCCGCAGGTATCGCAACCACAATCGCGCCCCACGCCCACAGAAACGGGGGATGTTGGCTTACCTTTTGATAACGCAACCACCCCCGTGCGCACGGCCTTGGTGGCAGAGCCGCGCAACGGGATCCTACATATATTTTTACCCCCGTTGGATTCGGCAGAGGCATTTGTAACCTTAACCGCGGCGGTGGAACACACCGCCCAAATGTTAGAAACGCCCGTGCGGATCGAAGGGTATCCGCCGCCAAACGACCCGCGATTGAACGAAATCAAGGTCACCCCTGATCCCGCTGTGATAGAGGTTAACATTCACCCCGCACGCACCTGGCCCGAATTGCGCACCATCACCCGCGATCTGTATGCCGAGGCACGGGCCATCGGGCTGGATACGGCGGGGTTTCAACTGGATGGTCGCCCGCAAGGGTCCGGCGGCGGGGCGCATATGGTGTTGGGGGGGGCCACGCCCGGCGACAGCCCGTTTTTACGCCGCCCCGATGTGTTGGGGTCACTTATCCGTTTATGGCAACGTCATCCATCGCTTAGCTACCTTTTCGCAGGCCAATTTATTGGCCCGACCAGCCAAGCACCGAGGTTGGATGAGGCGCGCACAGACCTAATCGATGATGTTGAATTGGCGCTTGGCCAACTGCCCGGGCCAGAGGCCACAGATTTTCCACCATGGTTGGTGGATCGCGTGCTGCGCAATCTGTTGGTTGATGCAACGGGCAACACCCACCGTGCCGAAATTTCCATCGACAAACTGTATTCGCCCGATGGGCCTGCGGGGCGGTTGGGGTTGGTTGAATTTCGCGCGTTTGAAATGCCGCCGCATTGGCACATGACATTGGCACAACATGTGTTGGTGCGCGCTTTGGTTGCTTGGGTCTGGCAACGCCCTGTGACGGCCCCTTTGCGAAATCATGGCCCGGCCTTGCACGACAAATTCATGTTGCCCGATGTGCTGTGGGCCGATTTTTGCGATCTTCTGGCCGAGCTTAGCCTGGGCCTGGGCGTGCGAATTGATCCGGAATGGTATCGCGCGCAATTTGATTTTCGTTTTCCAATGCTGGGGCAATTTGAAACCGATGATGTTTTGTGCGAAATGCGCGCGGCACTTGAACCTTGGCATGTGTTGGGCGAGGAGGGCATAAACACAGGCACAACGCGGTTCGTCGACAGCTCGCTCAACCGGCTGCAGGTGCAGGTAAGCGGCAGGTTTGATCCAGACCGCCACACACTGTTGTGCAATTTGCGCCCTGTTCCGTTGCAACCCGTATCGGGGCGGCGCGTTGGGGGGGTGCGGTTTCGCACTTGGCAACCCGTGTCTGCCCTGCACCCCACCATACCGGCCACCCCAAAATTGACGTTTGATTTGTTTTCCAAGGTCGATGGCCGCGCGATTGGCGGGGCAACCTATTGGGCAACCCATCCCGGCGGTCGTAATTTTGAAACCCGCCCCATTAATGCGCGTGAGGCGGAAAGCCGGATACGCCAGCGGTTCTTTGCGGGCGGGCATTCGGCTGGTCCCATTACCCCCGAAGCCCCGCGTATCAATCCCCATACTCCCTGGACCCTAGATTTAAGACGATAATCAAACGCGCCGTGTGAACAGTTACCCCCGCACATAGAAAAAGGTCTTTTATTTGGACGGGTCTTGCCCGATATGGGTGCAATGTTTGAATGTGATGGGCAAGGCGTGCAAAATCGACTCCTCCCCAACCTTTATGGTTGATATATTTGCCTTGGTTTAAGGCGGGCGTGATGGAATGGTAGACATATCAGACTTAAAATCTGAAGGGGATTTCCCCGTGTGGGTTCGACTCCCACCGCCCGCACCATATTTAGAATTGCGTGTATAGAGTGTTTGTAAGGCTTTGAAAGGCT
>CALFSY010000138.1 GCA_937916365.1 uncultured Jannaschia sp.
TGCGCAGATGCAGGGGGCAGACCTGCGCGAGGCGCAGATGCAGGGGGCAGACCTGATCAGGGCGCAGATGCAGGGGGCAGACCTGCGCTGGGCACGATTTGACGCTGAAACAAATCTAATCCACGCAACCCTTGACCATGCGATGGCAAAAGATGTGGATCTGGCCCAGTCCCAATTTGACCCATCCCAAATCGCGGCGATGTTTGGCGATGCCAGTGTTGCGTTGCCGCCCGGCCTGTCCCGCCCGGCGCATTGGCCCGATGTGGATTTGGCTTGGAATTCCTATTCCATCGAATATCGGGCATGGCGGGATCATCCCGATACCTATGATTGGCCCGCGCGCAAAGCGTTGTATCGGCAAGGGGATGATGGCACCTGGGTTCGCAAACCCACGGCGGCGGATGCGCCCGACGATTCCGCATAAAGCCCGCGTCAGGGCGCGCGCACTGTGCCGTGCCTTTTGGCAAGGTGGCAAAAGGGCGATGTAGGAGGGGGCAGCAGGCCCGCGTTAGGGGTAGGGGGGTATGATGCTTGCGCCGCCCGCACGCCGAACCCTTTGCGATTTATTCCGCGTCGATCAACACGGCCTCAACCCGCCGGTTGGCGGTGCGGCCCTGTTCGGTGGTGTTGGGCGCGCGGGGGGATAAAAACCCGATCCCCTGCGCCGTGATTTGCCCCGCATCGGCGCCGAAGTCATTGACCAAGGCATCGCGCACGGCCCAGGCGCGCGCGCGGCTAAGCGATAGGTTGGGGTCCAACGGGCCCACGGCATCGGAATGGCCCACCAACACAATGCGCCGCGTGGGGTTTTCGGCCAAAAATCCGGCCAATATGCCCAGGCTGCCGTAAACCCCGTTGGCCAACGTGGCCGAGCCGGGATCGAACGTTAGATCATCCAACGGCGCGTGGCCGTCGCGGCGCAGCGTGGCGATTAGATCATCGGGCGTGGTGGCCGCAGGTTCCGCCCGGGTGGAAGGCGTAACCTCAACCCCCCGCGCGCCGGGGGGGGCGACCATGGCCAGGTGGGCATAGGTGTGTTGCCCGCCGCGTGATAGCGTCAGCGCCAGGGTTGTGGTGTCTGCCCCGTCATGTTTTTGGGCGGTGAGGTATTGGAAATCGCCCAAATCCACGTGCATATCGGGGCCTTCGGCGATGGGCAGACCATAGCGAAAATCAAACCCGCCGCACACCCGATCCGCGCAGGTGAACCCGATATCATACCCTTGGTCACGCAGTTGGGTGCGCAATAGATCCAACACAACGATGGGCGCGCCCGCAGTCGCGGGGATATGCCACACCTGTTGGCGCACCGCGCCTTCGACACGGGCGGTGGGAATGTTACCATCGGCATAAGGGCCGCGCGCAATCAGATGATGCCCCGGTTGCGGGCCATTATTTTGCACCAATGCGGCCCCATCGGGCCAGGCCAGATCTTGCCCAACCGCAGGCGCGGGGACAACCAAACACATAAAAACAGTCAAAATTCGGTGCATATGCCTTACATACCTGCCGGTTTATTTGTTGTTATTTTTCACGACTATGGCACATATTTAACGTTTAATAAAGTGTAAAAAGCGTAACGTCATCGTGTATCACGGTTTTTGCCTTTGATATGCCCACCACGTTATCACCACATTGCCATGGCATAGGTGCAATTTTGTCGATAAAATTGGCAAGATGTGATAGCCAACATATGATCGCACGATGTGGTCTTGGCCCACATCACAACCAAACGGGGGTTTTCATGGATCATGCCGAAACGCGCGCGGCCCTTGCGGTTGCGTTCCGTTGGACAGCACGCGAAAATATGCACGAAGGTGTTGCCAATCATTTTTCCATGGTTGTTAACAACGATGGCACGGAGTTTTTGATCAATCCAAAACGGCATTTCAGCCGGATGCGTGCCTCTGACCTATGGGTTGTTAACGCCAACGATCCCGATAGTGCCCAGGGCGATGATGCGCCCGATCCCACGGCGTGGGGTCTACACGCCGGTTTACATCGCCATGTGCCCCATGCGCGGTGTGCGATGCACGTGCATTCAACCTATGCCACGGTGCTGGCCACCTTAACCGATAGCCGCCTACCGCCCATCGACCAATCCACGGCGATGTTTTACAACCGGCATGTGATTGACGAAAACTATGGCGGCCTCGCGTTAGAGGAGGAAGGCGCGCGGTGCGCCCGATTGTTTCAGGACCCATCGGTGCGCACAATGGTCATGGGCAATCACGGGGTTTTGTTTATCGGCGAATCGGTGGCCGAAACCTTTATGCGGATGTATTATTTTGAACGGGCGGCGCGCACCTATGTGATTGCGTTATCAACCGGGCGCCCCTTGCGGGAAATGCCCCATGACGTGGCCGAATTAACCGCCCGCCAACAAGAAGGCGATGCACAGGTCGAGGCCGATTTTTTGAACGGTATGCGCGCGGTGTTAGAGGCCGAAACCCCCGATTATAAACACTAATCACCCGCCCAAGCGATCATCAACCGGCTGTAAACGTTGTCTGTAACATATGCGAAGGGGGCATCATATGCGCACCACACGGCGCGCACGTTCCGGCGCAATCAGGGCACGATTGCGGCGGTTGATATGGCGATGGGGTGTTAGGATTGGCCTGCTTCTGACGCTTTGGGTCGCATTTTATGCGGTGTTTCCTGTGCCCACCACACCCTATATCGTGGCCGAATCGCGCCGTTTGGGCGGTGGTGTTGAACGCGAATGGGCGGCGATGTCCGATATATCCCTCCATTTGCAACGCGCTGTTGTGGCCGCCGAGGATGCGAATTTTTGCCACCATTGGGGGTTTGACATGGGCGCAATCCGCACGGTAATTGCCGATGGCGGATCGCGGGGGGCATCCACCATTACCCAACAAACTGTCAAAAACGTGTTCCTATGGCATGGCCGCAGTTGGGTGAGAAAAGCGATTGAGGCAATGATAACCCCATTGACAGAATTGATTTGGTCCAAATCCCGCATTTTGGAAATTTATCTAAACGTCGCAGAATTTGGCGAAGGTATTTTTGGGGTTGAGGCCGCCGCGCAGCATTATTTTAACCGATCAGCGGCGGCCATTGGCCCACGCGAAGCCGCGCTTTTGGCCGCAATTTTACCCGCCCCTAGGGTGCGCTCGCCCGCTGCCCCTTCGGCTTGGGTGGTTACACGGGCGGCGGCGATTGCCGATGGGGCGGCCACAATCCACGCCGATGGACGCGATCGTTGTTTTGTGAATGAAGCGAACAGGAATTGATTTGCCTGACCGATTTGCGCCATGAAGGGGGATAAATCAATCTTACCTATCTATGACATGTGCCTATGACCCGTTTGTATCATTTTGCTTTGTCCCCCTTTTGCCGCAAGGTTCGGTTAACGTTGGCCGAAAAAAAGATCGATGTTGAACTTGTCGATGAACGGTATTGGCAACCTACGAATGAATTTTTACGCCGCAATCCGGCCGGTCAGGTGCCGGTTTTGAAAATTGATGGTATGATGCTGGCCGAATCCACGGCGATTTGCGAATATGTCAATGAAACGGTTTCCGAACCCCCGTTAATGCCGCGTGATCCCAAAGACCGGGCCGAGGTGCGGCGTATGGTGGGGTGGTTTGACACCAAATTTCATAACGAGGTGACGGCGAATTTGCTGTATGAACGGGTGCATAAAAAAATCATGCGCGGGGGCTATCCCGATGGCCGTGCGGTTAAGATTGGTGCCACGCGCATCAAATATCATATTGATTATCTGACTTGGTTATTAGACCATCGCCGTTGGTTGGCCGGTGATCGGCTAAGCCTGGCGGATTTGGCCGCCGCAGCGCATTTTAGCTGTTTGGATTATATTTCCGATGTTGATTGGAATCGGTCCGAGGTGGTCAAAGATTGGTATGCTAAAATCAAATCGCGGCCTTCGTTCCGGTCGATTTTGGCCGATCAAATCCCCGGGTTTATACCCCCGCCCCACTATACGAATTTAGATTTTTGACGCAGCTAAAAACAGATTTGCGCGCGGCGGCGTATGCGGCGGGGTTTGCCAAAATGGGTGTGTGCGCCCCCGATGCAATCCCACAGGCGCATACACGTTTGCGCGCGTTCGTCCATGCCGACCACCACGGAAGCATGGAATGGATGACCCAACGCATGGCCCAACGCGGGAATCCAAAAACACTTTGGCCCGCGGTGCGGTCAATCATCATGTTGGCCGATCTTTATACGCCGAAAACCGATCCGATGGCGGCGCTCAATCAACGTGATTGTGCCACGATCAGCGTTTATGCCCAAAATCGTGATTATCATGACGTGGTGAAAAAACGGCTGAAACACGTGGGCCGTTGGTTGTTGGATGCCGCCCAGAAAGGCGGTGCACCCCATCCAGAGATCAAGGTGTTTGTGGATACCGCGCCGGTGATGGAAAAACCACTGGCCCAGGCCGCAGGGTTGGGATGGCAGGGCAAGCATACAAATCTTTTGGCGCGTGATTTAGGAAATTGGTTTTTCCTGGGTGCAATTTTTACCACAATCCCGTTGGACCCCGATCCGCCTGCGGTGGACCATTGCGGCATGTGCCGTGCATGTTTGGATGTTTGTCCAACGGATGCGTTTCCCGCCCCGTTTCAAATGGATGCGCGCCGGTGTATTTCATATCTAACGATCGAACATAAAGGGCCGGTGGATGTAGCATTGCGCCCGAAACTGGGCAACCGGGTCTATGGGTGCGACGATTGCCTGGCCGTGTGTCCGTGGAATAAATTTGCCGTTGCGGCAGCCGAACTGCGGTATGCGGCCCGCCCCGATTTGCAAGGCCCGCCGCTTGAAACACTTGTGACACTTGATGATGCTGGATTTCGGGCGCGGTTTGCGGGCACGGCCATAAAACGTATCGGACGGGGGCGATTTGTGCGCAACGTGTTATATGCCATTGGCAATTCAGGGGAACGGCGGCTAAAATCAGTGGCCCAAAAATTGGTAGACGATGCCGATGCCGTGGTGGCCGATGCCGCGCGGTGGGCGGTGGGGCAATTATCATGAATTTGTTGATTTTTGGTATGGGATATACGGCGGCGGCGGTTGTCGCGGGGGTGCCACCCAATACAGGCGGCGGTGTGCGGGGTACCACGCGCAGTGCGCAAAAGGCCGCACACCTTACCCAATCGGAAATCGACGCGCGCGTGTTTCCGGGCGATGATGTGCGGGGCGACATCACCTGGGCCACCCATATTTTAATCACAGCAGGGCCTGAAGGCGGCAAAGATCCCGTTTTAACCCGCCTGCGCCCTGCATTTATTGACCATGCCGCGCAGTTAATGTGGGTGGGTTATCTAAGCACAACGGCGGTTTATGGCGACCATAATGGCGGTTGGGTGGATGAAACCACGCCACCCGCCCCCACAACCACCCGTGGACAGGCGCGATTGGCGGCAGAACAGGATTGGATCACCTTGTGCCATGACCATGGTTTGCCAGTGCATATATTTCGCCTGCCGGGCATATACGGGCCGGGACGCGGGCCTTTTGCCAAACTGCGCGCGGGCACGGCACGGCGGATTATCAAAGACGGGCAGGTGTTTAATCGCATCCACGTTGACGATTTGGCCCAGGCCTTGCGCGCATCAATGGCCACGCCAAACCCTGGCGCAATCTACAACATCGCTGATGACGTGCCTGCACCGCCACAGGATGTTATTACGTATGCGGCGACACTTTTGGGGCGGCAACCGCCCCCTGCGTTGGAATATGATGTGGCCCCCATGTCCCCCATGGCGCGCGATTTTTACGCGGAATCAAAGCGCGTTGATAACCAACGGATGAAACGGGAATTGGGGGTAAACCTGCGTTACCCCGATTATCGGGTTGGATTACACGCGGTCTTGGCGGCAGAGGAAACATAAAGGCCCTGCGTGGCGCACTGCTCGCATAAAGCGCCCTATAAACCTCGCCTGCCCCTGCCGGATATGTCTCGTAAACATTGGCCGCAGGCTCATATCCTTTTGAATACAGAGACTAAGCCAATGGGCCCTATCGTGGTGTGACCCACATGTGCGACGTGCTTTGCAACAAAAGGAGCACACGACATGTTTGGACGTTTCACCACATTCTTGGCGGCTGCGACCGCTGCGACCACCATTGAAGACGGGCTTTATGGCGCGGCTGTTCCCGCAGACGCGGTATTTGTTCGCCGGATGGATGATGGCGATGGTCCGTTGCAGGTTTTGGGGCGCCAATTTTTGGCCCATGAATTGCCCCACACCGTTTATGCCGCTATTTCCGCATCTGACCTAACAGGGGCAGACCAAGGGCGGTATTATAGTGTGATCGCGCGCCCCGACGGCACGGCGCACATCGTAGCCGAACCCCCCCGCGCAGATCGCAGCCGCGTGCATCTGATCTTGCTGAACATGGGCACTGGCACGGCACGGATGACTGTGGCCGATGATGGTGCGGTGGTGATTAACGACACCGCCCCCATGGCGGCCAATGCGCGTGCGGTAAATCCGGTTGCCGTGACATTGCGTGTGGAAACGGCGCATGGCGCCCAAACCTTTCCTGTTACATTGCGCCGGGGGCAAAACGTAACCTTTGTGGTGACAGAGAGTGGTATTTCGCTTGTGCCCAGCGCATTCGGTCCGGTGATTGCGGGGGAATAAGCGGTATGATTTTTGCCTCCCCCATCTTTATTTTTGCGTTTCTGCCGCTTTTTCTAGGTGCATATTACATCGTGCCGATGCGATGGCGGTCTGCATTGATATTGTTGGCCAGTTACGCCTTTTATGGGTGGTGGCGGGTGGAATACCTGATCGTTTTGGCGGGTATATCGGCGGTGGCGTATGGGGCGGGCCACGCCGCCCTAGTCGCCCAGACTGAACGCGCGCGCGCATGGGCAGTTGGCGTTGGTGTTGGGGCAATCCTTTGTTGTTTGGCCTATTTCAAATATACGCACTTTTTTGTTGAAAGCGTGGGGGCCGTATCCGCCATGTTTGGGGGGCCGGCTTTTGCGACAGTCCATATTATTTTGCCGATTGGCATATCGTTTCTATCCTTCCAATCCATCAGTTATATCATCGACGTTGCGCGCAAAGATGCCCCACCGGCGAACACGATTGTGGATTTTTTGGCGTTTTCGGCGCTTTTCCCGCAACTTATCGCTGGACCGGTTTTGCGGTATAAGGATTTGGCCGCGCAATTTGTCCATCGCGCCCACAATTTAGCGATTTTTGCCCAAGGTGTGCGACGTTTCGTAATCGGGTTGGCGATGAAGCTGTTGATCGCCGATACAGTGGCGCCATTGGCCGACCGGATGTTTGCGTTAACCGCGCCCACATTGACCGAGGCGTGGTTAGGCGCGGCGGCGTTTTCGATCCAGCTTTTGTTTGATTTTGCCGGATATTCCGCGATGGCCATTGGTTTGGGCCTAATGATCGGGTTTCGGTTTATTGAAAATTTCGACGCACCTTACACCAGCCGGTCGATCACTGAATTTTGGCGGCGCTGGCATATCAGCTTATCGAATTGGCTGCGCGATTATCTTTACGTGCCTTTGGGCGGCAACCGCCAGGGGGCGATCAAAACCTATCGCAATCTGATGTTAACAATGGTGTTGGGCGGGTTTTGGCACGGTGCGAATTGGACCTTTGTGATTTGGGGCGCATGGCACGGGGCAGCATTGGCTTTGGAGCGGTTGCTGGGCGCGCGCAAGGGGCGGGCGGTTTGGCCCCTGGGAATGGGTTGGGCCGTCACGATGCTGATTGTCATCATCGGTTGGGTAATGTTTCGGGCCGCTTCGGTGGGCGATGCGGTGCGGATTTATGGCGGAATGATTGGTTTGAACGGCACCGCGCTATCGCCACCCATGGCTTATGCGACGCAGCCGATTGAATATGCGGCGTTGATTTTGGGCGGAATGATTGCGGTTTTCGGTGCCCACCTGCGCACGCGGTTTGTGATGTGGCCCGCGCGGCCCCTACGGGCGGCGATGCCCATCGCATTATTGTTTTTGTGTGTGCTTGTGCTGAACGCCCGCACGCATTCGCCGTTTCTTTATTTTCAATTCTAGGGGTGCGTTATGGTTGTTGAAAAATCATCTCTGTTTCAAGCGGCCTGGTTTGTTGCCATCGTTGGCGGTTTGGGCGGCATTGGCCTTATGTCAACCGATTTGTTGTTTAACGAACGCCATGTGATCGGCGGTCATTATCAGCGTTTTGTCGAAACGGATTTTGCGCAAAATCTGCCATTTCGGCAGAGGTCGGTGCACCTGTGGACGGCGATGAAGCTAGGGGTGTTTGGGCAAACCCACCCCGATGTGGTCATTGCCGATCAAGCATGGCTTTTCACCGCAGAAGAATTTCACCCTGCGCCGGATACATTTGATTTTGCTGCGGAACTTGCGGGTGCCGCAGACGCCCTGAACGCCGCGGGGATCCAGCTTGTGCCCGTGATTGTGCCAGACAAAGCGCGGATTTATGCCGATTTGTTGCCGCGCGGGCGGGGCGATATGATCGAAGCACGATATGACCGTAGCCTGCAAATACTGTCTCAACATGGTCTACCCGCCATTGATCTCGCCCATGTTTTGAATGCCGGGCGCGCCAATGCAGACACCTTCATGCGCACCGATACGCATTGGTCGCCCCATGGGGCCGCGATTGCCGCGCGGGCCATTGCCGATGCCATCGGCGAACACCCCACCACGGCCCTATTTACCACCGATTATCACCCGCCCCAACTGTTTGACGGCGATCTGATGCCGTTTGTTGACACCGGCCCTTTTGCCGCCTGGACCGGGCCAGCGGCGGAATGGATCGCAATCCCACATACCCATTCAAATGCCACCGTCGATGCACTGTTCGACGATCCCGACATTGCCATTGCCTTGGTCGGGACCAGCTATTCCGCCCGACCCGAATTCAATTTCCCCGGTTTTGTGCAACACGAAACGGGGCTTAACCTGGTCAGTTTCGCCACCGAAGGGCAAGGCCCGTTTCAACCGATGCGCGACGCATTGGCGGGTGGGACGCTGATTGATCTGCACCCTGAAATCGTAATCTGGGAAATCCCGGAACGGTACATTCACAGTCATTAAAGGAGATACCGATGACCGCACACCGCACCATTTTTAGCCTTGTTTATTGGGGCCTTTCCGCAACCGTAGCCATGGGCGCGCCCTATTGCACGACCATGCTGCATGGGGATCAACTGGAACGTCGTTACCAACGCATAGCCCCAATTTATAATACATCCGAAACGGGGTGGATGTTTGGCGCCGATCAGTTGGACGTTAACTATGCCATGTCTGACCACGAGGTAACGTTGATGGCGCAAATCGTCGATGAATTCGCCGCTCGCGGTGCGCGGTTGGCCGTTTTGATCGCACCGCCGCGCCCCATTGTCGCCGGGCAAGAGGTGTTGGATGCCACAACAGGCACACCAGGGGCGTTTGACATGGCCGCGCACACCGCCGATTTTAATCAGCTGGTCGCACAGTTGGATGCGGCCGGTGCCATTGCCCCAAACCTGTTGGATATGGTTCTGGCGGATCGCGAAATCAGTGCGACCTATTATTTCCATCGTGATACCCATTGGACCAACACTGGTGCCGCGCACAGTGCGCTGGCCCTGGCCACAGCCCTTGATCCGGCCCCTGCGCCTGCGTTTCAGGTTGCGGATTTGGCTATTGCCGAAACTCATGAAGAACGCGGATCGTTAAGCGATATTGCCCGCGCGGTATGCGATACCTCGCCCCCGCCGGAATTTTCGCCCGTTTATGATTACACACCGTTCATCACGTCCGATGCCGGGTTGTTGGATGATGGCGCGGCGTCCGATCCTGCGGTTATTCTTTTGGGCACCAGCTTTAGCAACCGGTATCGCCGCGATCAGTATCAGGTCACCGATGCCTTGGCCGCCGCGTTGGGGCGTGATGTGATGAATTATTCGGTATCGGGGGGCGGGTTGCTTGGCCCGATGGAAACCTACATTTTAACGGGGCAGTTAGACGCCGATCAACCGGATCTGGTAATTTGGGAATTTCCATACACCTATGAACCGAATGAAACAAACCTGCGGCAAATGTTGGGGGCCTTGCGGGCCAATCGGGGCGCGGTTGTTTCGCAGCACACCCTGCCCCTTGTCGGCGGGCAGGCAGAATTTTTGATCGAAGCCGCCGAACACGTGGCGCCCATCATCGGTATTACGCCGGATATCCCCGGGGGGCGAAACATCACAGTCTCTGTGGATTTTGAGGACGGCACCACCGAACGCCTGCGCCTGCGCCGCAAAAGCCGGATGGAGGAGGTCGCCATTCTAAACGATTGGTGGATCGACCTAAGTGGTTATGCACATGGGCAGCCCACGCGCCTGCACCTAGAAATGCCATCGGACACCGAGGCACGCGCAGTTACGTTGGAATTCCGCGCGCCCTAGCGCTTTTGGGGTTTGGCACAATGTATTGTGATGCTCATTTCCCGGTCGCGGGTGACATGGCAGTTTTTGCTCGCGCCTGGGGATTTTTTACAATGCATAATACTTAGAACATATCGTAAAAGAGGCACGAACCTAACACTTTGCGCATGACGCATTATTCTGTTTATCTCAAACCATCCTGTGATGAATGCAAGGAAACACGTTCATGTCGCTTGATCCCCGCATTACCCAAGTTACCGATCAAATTGTTGAACGATCTAAGGACAGCCGCGCCCGATATTTGGATCGTATGCGCCGTTTGGCCAACGATGGCCCGCGCCGCGCGCATTTAAGCTGCGGCAATCAGGCCCACGCCTATGCCGCCATGGAGGCCGACAAAAAAACACTGGCCGGGGCGCGTGCGCCAAACGTGGGCATCATCACAGCTTACAACGACATGCTATCCGCGCATCAGCCGTTTAAGGATTACCCTGATCGGATCAAAGCTGCCGCCCGCCGCAGCGGGGCCACGGCACAGGTTGCCGGCGGTGTGCCGGCGATGTGTGATGGGGTAACCCAGGGTCAAGTGGGCATGGAATTAAGCCTTTTTTCGCGTGATGTCATTGCGTTGGCTGCTGGTGTTGCATTGTCGCACAATACGTTTGATGCGGCGCTATACCTGGGGGTGTGCGATAAAATTGTTCCGGGCCTGGTGATCGCGGCGGCAACGTTTGGATATTTGCCCGGTTTATTTGTGCCTGCGGGGCCTATGGTATCGGGCCTGCCGAACGAAGAAAAGGCCAAGGTCCGCCAACAATTTGCGGCCGGTGAGGTCGGGCGCGACACGTTAATGGCCGCCGAAATGGCCGCCTATCACGGGCCGGGCACCTGCACATTTTATGGAACGGCCAATTCCAATCAGATGTTGATGGAATTTATGGGGTTGCACTTACCTGGGGCTAGCTTTGTGAACCCGGGCACACCGCTGCGCGATGCGTTGACGGATGCGGCGACCGAACGCGCGGCCCAAATCACCGCATTGGGGAATGAATATCGGCCGATATGCGATATTTTGGATGAAAAGGCATTTGTAAACGGGATTGTGGGGCTGATGGCCACCGGCGGGTCGACCAATTTGGTGATCCACCTAATTGCGATGGCGCGCGCGGCGGGTGTGCACCTAACGTGTGGGGATTTTGCCGCGATTTCGGCGATCACGCCGTTGATGGCGCGCGTGTATCCCAATGGTCTGGCCGATGTGAACCATTTCCATGCCGCGGGCGGTTTGGCCTATATGATTGCAGAGCTGCTGGATACCGGCCTATTGCACCCCGACACCAAAACCGTGATGGGCGACGGCCTGTCCCTTTATACGCAGGAACCGAAATTCGCCGATGATGGGTTGACCTATCGGCAAGGGCCGCGTGTGACACAAAATGATAAAATCCTGCGCCCCATCAGCGCCCCGTTTCAATCCACCGGCGGGTTGGTGGAGATGACGGGCAACCTAGGGCAGGGGATGATGAAGGTATCCGCCGTTAAACCCGCCTACCACGTGATCGAAGCCCCAGCAGCCGTTTTCCACGATCAGGCCGCCGTCAAAGCCGCGTTTCAGCGGGGGGATTTGCATCGTGATGTTGTTGTCGTTGTCCGTTTTCAGGGGCCAAAATCAAACGGAATGCCGGAATTACATGCGTTAACCCCCGTTCTTTCTGTGCTGCAAGATCGCGGCCATAAGGTTGCGTTGGTCACCGATGGTCGGATGTCGGGGGCGTCGGGTAAGGTGCCAGCTGCGATTCATGTGGCGCCCGAGGCCTTGGACGGCGGGCTGATCGGTAAATTGCAGGACGGTGATTTGATCCGTGTTGATGCACGCCAAGGCACCCTTGATGTCTTAACCCCAGGTGTGGCCGCGCGGGATTCGGCAACGCCTGATTTGCAGGAAAACACCCACGGTGTAGGCCGCGAATTGTTCCGCGTTTTCCGCAACATGGTTGGCACTGCGCCGGATGGGGCAGGGGTGGTTGTGTAACGGCGCCCGATACGTCAAAATGAGGGTGCAAGCAATTTTACAAATAGGATTTTGCCATGACCCCCCAAAACCAATCCAAAGCGATCCGTGCCATTGCCGCCCAGGTAAATGTGATTCCCATTGTTGTGTTGGACGACGCGGCCCATGCCCGCCCATTGGCCGAGGCATTGGTGGCCGGCGGATTACCGGTGATCGAGGTCACGTTGCGCACGCCTGCCGCGCTGGATGCGATTCGCGTTATGGCCACAGTGCCCGGCGCGACAGTGGGGGCAGGCACGCTTTTAACCCCCAAAGACGCCCATGCGGCCAAGGTCGCCGGGGCACAATTCGGTGTTTCGCCCGGGTGCACCCCCCATTTGGCCGAGGCGGTTACCATCGAAAATTTGCCCTTATTGCCCGGCGCCGCAACCGCGAGTGAGGTTATGGCGCTGTGGCAGCATGGCTATGATGTGGCCAAATTTTTTCCTGCTGAAATGTATGGCGGCACCGAGGCGTTGAAATCCATTGGGGCCCCGATTCCGCAGGTAGCATTTTGCCCAACGGGCGGGGTGACATCCCAAAATGCGCCCGCTTACCTACGCCTTGCGAATGTGATGTGCGTGGGCGGATCATGGATTACGCCAAAGGATAAGATTGTCGCTGGTGATTGGGCGGGGATTGAGGCGCTGGCCCGCGAGGCCGCGGCGCTTTCCCCGCATGAATAACGTAACGCGCGGTCGTGCCAAAGGATTTAGGGTATATTGATAAATGAATGGGTTAAGTAACACCCTAACCATTCAGCACAGCATCCTAGGGTTTGTCAGGCCGCCTCTAACACGGCCACCCCGGGCAGGGTGCGCCCCTCCATCCATTCTAAAAACGCCCCGCCGGCAGTGGACACATAGGTAAATTGCGCCCCCGCGCCTGCGGTGTTGAGCGCGGCGACTGTATCGCCCCCACCGGCCACGGAAATCAACGCCCCAGCTTGGGTGCGGGCGGCGGCGGCCTTGGCGGCGGCCTTGGTGGCCGTGTCAAAAGGCGGAATTTCAAACGCCCCCAATGGGCCGTTCCAAACCAACGTTTTCGCGCGATGAATGGCGCCGATAATATGCGCCACGCTATCTGGCCCCGTGTCTAGGATCATCGCATCGGGGGGCACGGCATCTGCGGATACAATGCGATGCGGGGCCCCGGTGGCAAAATCCCATGCGATCACCACATCGTGGGGCAATAAAATATCACACCCCTGATCTGTGGCCTGTGCAACAATCGCCCTGGCGGTTTCGATCAAGTCGGGTTCGTGCAGCGATGTGCCCACGTTTAGGCCCTGTGTGGCCAAAAACGTATTTGCCATGCCGCCGCCGATGGCCAAAATGTCAACCTTTGCCACAAGGTTTGATAACAAATCGATTTTTGTTGATACTTTTGCCCCGCCCACCACGGCCATGACAGGCCGTGTTGGGGTATCAAGTGCGGATTGCAACGCCCGCAACTCTGCCGCCATCAAATGCCCCGCGCACGACGGCAAAAGCCGCGCCACCCCTTCGGTAGAGGCATGGGCCCGATGCGCCGCCGAAAACGCATCGTTGCAGTATATGTCCCCAAGCGAGGCAAGAAAACGTGCCATTTGGGGATCGTTGGATTCCTCCATAGCGGTAAAACGTGTGTTTTCGATCAAAATAATTGCGTCTGCTGGTGCGTCCTCTAACATCGCGCGATCCGGACGTTCGATGAACGTCACCTGGCGGTCTAACGCGGCCTCAAGGCTTGGTAATGTCACCCGCAGCGAAAGGTCGGGCACATATTGTCCCTTGGGGCGCCCGAAATGGGCCAACAACACCGGTTTGCCGCCTTTGCCCAAAATATCCATAATCGTAGGCACAATGCGACGGATGCGCGTGTCATCCGTGACGACGCCGTTTTGAACGGGCACGTTAATATCGACGCGCGTCAAAACGATTTTGCCCGCGATGTCCATATCGTCCAATGTTTTCCAGGCCATTGTATTCAGTGCCTTGTATGGAATGTTGTGGTCGAAATTGTGCGCCCTAATCCCCCGGGTTCGCATAACATGGGCACATGATTATATCTTATAGCACAGCTTTATAATTTTTAGGCCATGCAACGCGCAGGTCCTGGTCCTCCAAGTTGCGCCAAAGGATGCAGGGATGAATATCCGCCTTTGTATTAATCTTTGGCGCCTGCGATGACGCGCTCTTTCATCACTTGCGAGGGGCGGAATGTTAAAACACGGCGGGGGGTGATGGGCACCTCTTGGCCCGTTTTGGGGTTACGGCCCACACGCTCGGCCTTCCAGCGGGTGGAAAATGTTCCAAAGGATGAAATTTTAACCTGCTCTCCGGCGACCAATGCGTCAGAGATCAGTTCTAAAACACGTTCCACCAACTGTGTGCTTTCGTGACGTGATAGCCCCATATTACGATGCACAGCTTCCGCCAGATCCATCCGCGTTAACGTTTTTTCAGACATCTGCACATCCCCCATTCATTGTTCGCATCATTCTAGTAAGATTGAGGAAATCATCGCGTAAGTCAATGTAAACCATTGTGGGTTGCGCTTTTCTTTGGTGTCTGCGCGTTACCATCGCAACACGGCCGCCCCCCAGACCAAGCCGCCGCCAATCGCCTCAATCACCAAAAGATCGCCGATTTTGATTTGGCCCTGGGCAACGCCCACAGATAGGGCCAGCGGAATGGATGCGGCGGATGTATTGCCGTGATTGTGGACAGTGACGATCACCCGGTCCATACCAATACCCATTTTCTGGGCGGTGCGTGTGATGATGCGCAGATTGGCCTGATGGGGCACAACCCATGTCACATCTGTGGGCCCAAGGCCCGATTTATCCAACGCTGTATGCGCAGTTTGCGCCAATTTTTCAACGGCATGGCGGAAAACTTCCTTGCCTTCCATACGTAGGGCGCCGGTGGTTTGCGTGGTTGAAACACCGCCGTCGACATAAAGCAGGTCACGATATTGGCCATCGGATTGTAGATCGGTTGCCAAAACCCCGCGATCAGTTGGGGCGCCGGATTCGGTTTGTGCCCCAAGGATCACGGCACCGGCCCCATCCCCGAATAAAACGCAGGTGCCCCGATCCGTCCAATCCATGATCCGGCTAAACGTTTCTGCGCCAATGACCATGATTTTGTTGGCTTGGCCCGAAACGATCAACGCATTGGCATTGGCCAGTGCGTATACAAATCCGGCGCACACCGCCTGCACATCAAATGCAAACCCCCGCCGCATTTCCAATCCGGCCTGCACCATTGATGCCGTGGACGGAAAGGTCAGGTCCGGGGTCGACGTTGCCACAATAATGGCGTCCAAGTCGGATGGGTTAAGCCCGGCATGATCCAACGCGGCCTTGCCCGCGGCAATCGCCATTTGGCTGGTGGTTTCGTTTGGGGCCGCGAAATGGCGACGTTCGATGCCCGATCGCGCCCGTATCCATTCATCCGAGGTGTCGAGCATGCTTTCAAACTCGGTATTTTCCACCACACGGGCGGGCAGGTAATGGCCGACACCGATGGGAACGGCCCGAACCTTGGATGTCATGCGCGCGCTTCCTCTGATTGTGAATGTGTGGGTGTGTTTGTGGTCAATTCTGCCTTGGCAATGTTGTCTGAGATTTTTTGTGTAAAACCTTTGGCCGTCAAGCGGGCGGCCAAATCTATGGCCGCCGATACCCCGGTTGCATCCGCCGCCCCGTGTGATTTGACCACTGTACCATTTAGCCCCAAAAAAATGCCCCCGTTTATCCGGCGTGGATCGGTCAGCGCAGACAATCGCCGCAGCGGGGCGCGCACCAAAAATGCCGCGAATCGGGACAATAGCGAATGATCGAATGTGTCTTTTAATAACCCGTGGATCAACTGTGCGGTGCCTTCGCCGGTTTTTAGGGCTACATTGCCGGTAAATCCGTCGGTGACAATCACGTTTAGGTCTGCGGCAGGCAAATCACCCCCTTCGACAAAACCGGCAAAATCAAAATCAGCCGCGGCGCCAAGTCGTTCGATCAATTCGGCGGCATATTTAATCTGCGCGCGGCCTTTATGATCTTCGCGCCCTACGTTCAGCAAACCCACACGTGGTTTTTCCACCCCAAGCCCGTTGCGCGCATAGCTTGCCCCCATCAGAGCATATTGTAACAAATCCTCGGCGTCGGCACGGACATCTGCACCACAATCTAGCATTACATTAAAGCCGTATTCGCCACGCGATGGCCACAGACAAGCGATGGCCGGGCGATTTACACCTTTGATTTTATGGAGTTGAAGAATCGAAATGGCCATCAAGGCGCCGGTGTTTCCGCAGCTTACAACCGCCTGTGCCTGACCATGGCGCACAGTTTCAATGGCGCCCCACATGGATGTGCCTTCGGCATTGCGTATGGCTTGCGATGGTTTTGCATCCATCGTGATAACATCGGTGGTGTGGCGGATGTCGCAGAGTGTGGTCAAGTTGCGCTGTTGTGCAATCAAATGTTCTAAAGTTGGCCGATCACCATGAACGATAAACCGTAGATCATTGTTTTTGCGAACAGATCTTGCCATACCGGCCACAACGACTGCGGGGCCGAAATCGCCGCCCATCGCATCTATTGAAAGAACGGCGGCAGGGGGCATAGTGGCCCTGGCCGGTGTCACGTTGTGTCGCGTTCCTTGGTCCTGACGCAACACACGCGGTCTCCTTTTTGTCTTAGCATGTGATACTTGGGAAAAGGCAGGCTATATTTCCCTAGATGTGTGATAACCCAATATCTTAGGTTTAGTGTGCGTAAAACACCTTTGCGGTTTAGGCCGCATCCTCTTCAAGGTCTATTTCATTCGTTTGCGCGATAACTTCACGATCATTATAGAAGCCACATGATGGGCATACGTGGTGCGGGCGTTTTAATTCCCCACACGCAGGGCATTCGCCGGGGTTTGATCCACCCAGCGCGTCGTGGGCGCGCCGCATATTGCGACGGGACCGCGTTACGCGATTTTGGGGAACAGCCATGTATCAACCTCAATGTTTAGGGGGCATGATTATCATGGCCCCAGTCGTTTCGCATATCATGCAACGTTATCGTATGTCACGCACATTACCCATAGCAGGGTCACCGGATCAGCCATACGTAAATATCGGCGCAACTTTACGCTAAAACACGATGCAAAGGACAGAGACGGATACATACCTTGATTCTAAGTATTCGCAAGTCTTTTCATGCGCAACGACGACAATGCAATGCCACACAATCAAACCAGATAAAATTATTCCCCCTGGTCGTCTGGGTTTGAGGGGGGGGTGATTTTATCACGTATAGTGACCAATCCAGCCAGTGGTTTGGCCGCAGCGTCCGTCATGGCGGGTATTCCGGGGGGACCGAAATAATGTGTTGTCAATTCCGCGTTCACCGCCCGGGGGTAAGGCGGGATGGATAACGCCAACGCCTCTTCCATCACGACATTAAGATCGAGCGCGGGCGGCAGCGGGTCTTGTGTGTCGTCTTGTGGCATTTCGACCTCACCGCCATGTGCGATGTCATAGTCTGCGACATAGCGGCGGACAATCTGTTGATTGATACGGGTGGTTACGGGTGCTAGGGTCGCAACACAAGGCTGCACCACTGTTGCGCTTAATTGTGCCTGCAGGCGCCAATCATGTGCGTTTTCTGGAATAAGCTGCCCCTCAAACCGTAGTTTTCGGAGCGTACTTAACCCAAGATTTTGTGAAATGGCGGCACGGGCCGTGTCTGTGGGAATTATGGTAAAGGATGCCGTCTGCGCGCGGGGCAATCGGGCTAGGGCAATGATATTTTCCGTGGGCATTGGGAATGGCACCTTTGCTTCGCTTTGATTGTATTTCGTTGATATTTGGAGGCGAAATCAAGGGGTGGGCGAATAATCTTTGTTGATTATGTAACCAATGTTTGGGTGGGATTATCGTGTTGTAATAAAGATGGGGCGATCAATCCGTTCCCGCACACCCACCATCAAAACGGCAGTAATCTTGCGCAACGCCTGTTGCTTTCCCACATAGTAATCAGAGGTCTGCACCTGCGATATGCCGATTTTCGGGTGTCGCCATCGCAGACGCTTATGAAAAGGAGAGATGCAATGAACTTGGAAAAGTTCACAGATCGGGCTCGTGGTTTTCTACAGGCCGCGCAAACCATCGCACAACGTGAAGATCACCAAGCGTTAACCCCCGAACATCTGTTGAAAGCCTTGCTTGACGACGATCAAGGGTTGGCCGCCAATCTGATTGCCCGCGCCGGCGGTGCGCCGGAGCGTGTGTTAGAGGCCGTTGATACTGCATTGGCAAAACTGCCCAAGGTTACCGGCAGTGCAGGGCAAATATATCTGGATAACCAAACCGCAAAGGTTTTGGATGAGGCCGAAAAGTTGGCCCAAAAATCCGGTGACAGTTTTGTCGCCGTTGAACGGATGCTAACCGCATTGGCCATGGTCAAAAGCGAGGCGCGGGGCGCGTTGGCCGCCGGGGCGGTTAATGCCCAGGCGTTGAACGCCGCCATCAACGATTTGCGCAAAGGCCGCACCGCCGATACCGCCACCGCCGAAGAGGGCTATGATGCGCTGAAAAGATACGCCAGCGATTTAACCGCCGCCGCGCGTGACGGCAAGATCGACCCGATCATCGGCCGGGATGAGGAAATCCGCCGCGCGATGCAGGTGCTGTCGCGGCGCACCAAAAATAACCCCGTGCTGATCGGGGAACCTGGTGTTGGCAAAACCGCGATTGCCGAAGGGCTGGCCCTGCGCATCGTGAATGGCGATGTGCCCGAATCGCTGCGCAATAAAACGTTAATGGCGCTGGATATGGGCGCGTTGATCGCGGGTGCAAAATATCGCGGCGAATTTGAAGAACGCCTCAAGGCTGTTTTGGGCGAAATTACCGCCGCGGCGGGGGAAATCATCCTGTTCATTGATGAAATGCACACGTTGGTAGGTGCGGGTAAAACCGACGGGGCGATGGATGCCGCCAACCTAATCAAACCGGCCTTGGCAAGGGGGGAGCTGCACTGTGTTGGCGCCACCACGCTGGATGAATACCGCAAATACGTGGAAAAAGACGCAGCCCTGGCGCGGCGGTTTCAACCCTTGATGGTCGAGGAACCCACGGTTGAGGATTCGGTTTCCATCCTACGTGGCATCAAGGAAAAGTATGAGCTTCACCACGGGGTGCGCATTTCCGATGCGGCGTTGGTGGCGGCGGCCACATTGTCGCACCGCTATATCACAGATCGGTTTTTGCCGGACAAGGCGATTGATTTGATGGACGAGGCGGCCAGCCGCCTGCGGATGCAGGTGGATAGCAAACCCGAGGAATTGGATGCGCTCGACCGGCACATCCTGCAACTGCAAATTGAGGCCGAGGCCTTGAAGAAAGAGGATGACGCCGCCAGCAGAGACCGATTGGACAAGTTGGAACGTGAGCTTTCGGACATGCAACAGCATTCGGCCGAAATGACGGCAAAGTGGCAGGCCGATCGCGACAAATTGGATGCCGCGCGGGGCCTCAAAGAAAGGCTGGACCAAGCGCGCGCAGAGTTAGATCAGGCCAAGCGGCAGGGCGATTTGGCCAAGGCCGGTGAGCTGTCATATGGCGTTATTCCGCAGCTTGAGCGTGATTTGGCCCAAACCGAAAACCAAGACGACGACGTGATGGTGGAAGAGGCCGTGCGCCCCGACCAAATCGCCGCGGTCGTCGAACGCTGGACGGGCATTCCAACATCGAAAATGTTGGAGGGGGAGCGTGAAAAGCTCCTCCGGATGGAGGAGGAACTGGGCAAACGTGTCGTGGGGCAAACTGCGGCGGTGTCCGCCGTCAGCCGCGCCGTGCGCCGTGCGCGCGCCGGGTTGCAGGATGAAAATCGCCCCCTAGGGTCGTTCCTATTCCTTGGCCCCACCGGCGTGGGTAAAACCGAGCTGACCAAAGCCTTGGCCGAATACCTGTTCGATGACGATCAGGCCATGGTGCGCATTGATATGTCCGAGTTCATGGAAAAGCACGCCGTTGCACGGCTGATCGGTGCCCCCCCGGGGTATGTGGGTTATGACGAAGGTGGTGTGTTGACCGAGGCCGTGCGCCGCCGCCCCTATCAGGTGATTTTGTTTGATGAGGTCGAAAAAGCCCACCCAGAGGTGTTTAATGTGCTGTTGCAGGTTTTGGATGATGGCATTTTGACGGATGGCCAGGGCCGCACGGTTGATTTCAAACAAACGTTGATTGTTCTCACCTCAAACCTAGGGTCGCAAGCGCTTAGCCAACTGCCCGACGGCGCAGATGCCGCACAGGCCAAACGTGATGTGATGGATGCCGTGCGCGCCCATTTCCGGCCCGAATTTTTGAACCGATTGGACGATATGATCGTGTTTGATCGGCTGTCGCGGGCCGATATGGATGGGATTGTGCGCATTCAACTGGCGGGGCTGGAGCACCGGTTGGCGGCCCGCAATATCACGCTTGATCTGGGGCCTGACGCGCGCACGTGGTTGGCTGACGAAGGGTATGATCCGGTGTTTGGGGCCCGCCCCTTAAAGCGCGTGATCCAACGCAGCTTGCAAGACCCGTTGGCCGAAATGATTTTGTCCGGCGACATCACCGATGATGGTGTTGTGCCCGTTGATGTGGGGGCCGATGGGTTGATCGTGGGCAATCGGTTGGCCACATCAAATCGCAGCAAGCCCGATGATGCGGTTGTGCATTAGACGGAGACGAGATTACGAAACACCTTTGGTGATAAAACCCAAGGGTGTTTCGCCCCCGTCAATGGAATGCAGTGCGCCTATAATTTAGGCTAAGTTTCTGTGATTAAAATCTATTTTATGTCCCTATACCGATTTTGAACGGTATCATAAAGCGATACTGTCTTAACACAATCGTTATACTTTGTATCATTATGTTGGCGGTTGATTGTTTTTCACTTACAATAACAGGTGAAAATAACCATAGGGGGCTCCAATGGCCTATCGCTACAAATCACCTTTGACACAAGATGACATTACGCCAAAGGCGATTTACCTTAATCGACGGCAAATTTTTGCCGGGGCAGGGGCGGCGTTAGGGGCCGGTCTGATTGGCGGTGACGGGCGTGCAGAAACGGCCGAATCGTTAGAGCTAAACACATTCGAAGAAATAACAAACTATAACAATTTCTATGAATTTGGAACGGACAAGACCGATCCGGTGCGCCATGCCCATCAGTTAACCACATCACCTTGGGCCGTTGAAATCGACGGGTTGGTCGATAATCCCGGCACGTATTCAATCGAAGACATCGTGCAAGACATGACGATTGAGGAACGTATCTATCGTTTGCGGTGTGTTGAGGCTTGGTCGATGGTTATTCCGTGGAACGGGTTTGAATTGGCCGATTTGCTGGCCCGTGTTGGGGTGCAGGATGGCGCGCGTTATGTTGCCTTTGAAACCGCATTGCGCCCCGATGAAATGCCTGGTGTGCGTGTGCCCGTGCTTGATTGGCCCTATCGTGAAGGGCTGCGCCTGGACGAAGCAATGCACCCGCTAACGATTTTGGCCACCGGTCTTTATGATGAACCTATGCCAAATCAAAACGGCGCCCCGATTCGTTTGGTTGTTCCGTGGAAGTATGGGTTCAAGTCCATCAAAAGTATTGTGCGCATAACCCTGACGGCGGATGAACCTTATGCAAGCTGGAATCAAAGCAATGCGCGCGAGTATGGTTTTTATTCCAATGTGAACCCCAATGTGAATCATCCACGCTGGAGCCAAGCCACCGAGCGCCGCATTGGCGGGGGGTTATTTGCCCGCCGCATCCCCACGTTGATGTTTAATGGCTATGAACAAGAGGTGGCGCACCTTTACGAAGGCATGGATTTGACGGTGCATTATTAACTATGGCGCGTGCGCGGTCCGAGGCACGTGGGGAAAATTGGCGCGTCGTTGTTAATTCTACGGCGCGAAAAATACCCCCGTGGACGCTTTAT
>CALFSY010000139.1 GCA_937916365.1 uncultured Jannaschia sp.
CCTACAAAAATGGATCGACGAGGCCGTGTGATCGCATCCGCCGGATGATGTAGGAAAATTGCGCGTATCGTTCGTTTCGGGATTAACCCCCGCTGCCTTGCTCTAGCGTTTCTATCCGCGCCTTTAGTGTTTCGTTTTCTTCGCGTGCTTTTTGGGCCATGGCGCGCACGGCATCGAATTCTTCGCGCGTGACGAAATTTCGGTCTGCAAACCAGCGGTCGATCATGGATTTCATGGCTGTATCGGCCTCTTCCCGTGCGCCTTGGGCCACGCCCATGGCGCTGGTCATTAACTGGCTTAGGTCTTCCATCATTTTATTGCGATTTTGCATGTGTTGCCTCCTGTCAATTAGGTATGGATATGATCCTGCCTTGTCGTTTAATCAAGGTTGACGTGACGTGGGGCAGATCCGCCCCGCCACCTTGCCCCCTATGCGAGAGAACCGATGCCATTCGCCATTCCGTTTCCCAATATATCGCCCGAGATCTTTGCGATCTCGATTGGGTCTTTTGAATTTGCGCTGCGGTGGTATGCGCTGGCTTATATTACGGGGCTTTTGGTTGGTTGGTGGTTGATCGTGCGTGCCATGAAACAGCCCTATCTATGGCCTGATGACACCCCCCCCATGCGCCCCGATCAGGTGGAACGGTTGTTAACCGCCGTTGTGCTGGGGGTGATTTTAGGTGGGCGTTTAGGGTTCGTATTGTTTTATCAACCCAGTTATTACTTACAAAATCCTTTGGATATTATCCGGATATGGGATGGCGGCATGGCGTTCCATGGTGGTTTGATCGGCGTTACGATTGCCACGGGTCTTTTTTGCCGTATTCATCGCATTGCGTTGCTGCAGGTGGCCGATGCCATCGCACTTGTCACGGGGGTGGGGTTATTTTTGGGCCGGATTGCAAATTTCATAAATGCTGAATTATGGGGGCGGCCAACCGACCTACCTTGGGGGGTGATTTTTCCGGGCGCGTTGGCGCAAAATTGCCCCGGCCCCGTAGGATTGGTTGAGCGCGCAGGCACAATCGTGTGCGCGCGCCATCCTTCGCAACTGTACGAAGCATTTCTGGAAGGTGCGGTTTTATTGGCGATTGCATTTTATGTGGCGTATCGGCGCCGGTGGTTGCAAACGCCGGGGGCGTTAACGGGCGTGTTTTTGGCGACATACGGCATGGCGCGGTTTTTTGTCGAATTCGCACGCCAACCCGACCCACAATTTGTGGGCCTTGATAATCCCATCGGATTTGCGATTGCGGTGTCACCAACAATCGGGTTGACCATGGGGCAAATCCTATCAACACCTATGATGCTTATCGGCGTGGTCTTTATCGCCTACGCGCGCCACCGCAGGGTATGACCACGCTAAAGCATAAATTGATTACCCGGATCCTGCACGAAGGCCCATTATCCGTGGCCGATTACATGGCGACGTGTCTGTTACACCCAACATTAGGGTTTTATACCACGCGCGACCCATTGGGCCGTGGGGGCGATTTCACAACATCCCCCGAAATCAGCCAGATGTTCGGTGAATTGATTGGACTGTGGGTTGCACAGATTTGGATGGACCAAGGCGCGCCTAATCCATTTGTGTTGGCCGAATTGGGCCCCGGCCGGGGCAGTTTGATGGCCGATGCCTTACGCGCGACACGCACCATTGCGGGGTTTCACGATGCCCTACGGCTGCACCTAGTGGAAACGTCACCCGTTTTGCGCGACATGCAACACACCGCAATGTCAGCATTTGCGCCACGTTTTCACGATCACATCGGCGATTTACCGCACGGGCCGCTGTATCTAATCGCCAACGAATTTTTTGACACCCTACCCATTCGTCAGTTTCAGCGGACCGTTGGCGGATGGCGTGAACGTCATATCGGGGCACGGAATGATGCGTTGATCTGGGGGCTTGGCCCCGATGGCCCTGTGCCCGCCCTAACCCCGCGCTTACATGATACCAAGCCAGACCAGATTGTTGAAATCGGCACTGTGGCGGGGGGGATGGTGGGTGAAATTGGGGCGCGCGTCGCATCGTTCGGGGGCGCGGCGATAATCATCGATTATGGGGATTGGAATAGTTTGGGCGACACATTCCAAGCCGTTAAAAACCACGAATATGTTGATCCATTGGCCACCCCGGGCCAGGCCGATCTTAGCGCACATGTGGCCTTTGGGCCGTTGGCACGGGCGGCGGCACCGGCCGTTGCGACACCCTTAACACCGCAGGGCATGTTTCTTGAGCGGCTTGGCATCACCGCACGTGCGCAAACACTTGCACAAGGTTTGCGGGGGCAGGCCCTTGAAAACCACATCGCGGCACATCGACGATTGACGCACCCCGATGCGATGGGGCACCTTTTTAAGGTTCTGGCTCTTACCCCGCCCCAGGTCACACCCCCGCCGGGATTTCAGGATTAAACACACATGTCCGTTTCTTTGCCGAACTTAGACATTCTAACCACCCCCTTACTTGAGGGGGTGCAGCACGGGTTTTTTACGCGGGCGGGGGGCGTGTCTACCGGCGTTTTTGCCGGTCTGAATTGCGGCGTTGGATCATCGGACACACCGGAAATGGTGGCCATGAATCGAAAATATGTTGCCGATGCCATGGGTGTTTCCTTACAAAACCTTGTCACATTACATCAGGTGCATTCAAAGGATGTTGTTGTGGTCTCTGCACCGCTGTCTGAACGGCCCCGCGCCGATGGGGTGGTGACCACAGTGCCAGGGCTGGCATTGGCCGTTTTGACCGCCGATTGTCAGCCGGTGTTGTTTTCTGATCCAAACGCCGGTGTGATCGGCGCGGCCCATGCCGGATGGCGCGGGGCGTTTGACGGTGTGTTAGAGGCCACGATTGACACCATGGAACGCTGCGGTGCACGCCGGGCCCATATCAAAGCCGTGATTGGCCCCGCAATCAGCCAGCGCAATTATGAAGTGGGTGCAGAATTTTTTGAACAATTCCGAAATGTCGATGAAGACAATGTGCGATTTTTTGTTCAAGGGGAAAACAATAAATACCATTTTGATTTAACCGGTTATGGGCTGATGCGTTTACGGGCGGCAGGTATTGGTGGGGCCGACTGGACGGGCCAATGCACCTATGCCGATGATACCCGTTTTTATTCTTACCGCCGCGCCACCCATCGGGATGAACCTGATTACGGGCGCCTTATATCTGCAATCCGTTTATGAATGGATGGAAGGGGCCGTTGCTCCGAGCTAAGATTTTTCATGCCCGCGCGCCGCAGATTTTGCAAACGTTTGTCCATACCTCTTGACCTGGATCGGCCACCGGTTCATGCGAAATCGTATGATAATTTACAAAATTCTACGGCAATCGGAATGGGCTGCGTTACATGTCAATGGCGAAACCCATGGGGCACCGGTGGATATTACAGACGGGTTCGTGCATTTTTCGACACGCGCCCAAGTGATCGAAACCGCGGCAAAACATTTTGCGGGGCAAACGGGGTTGATCCTGGCCGCGTTTGACGGGGCAATGATGGGGGCGGCATTAAAATGGGAACCATCGCGGGGGGGTGATTTGTTTCCGCATCTTTATGCACCCCTGCATCGCGATCATGTGGTGTGGCATGTGGATTTACCGTGGGTAGATGGGGCACACCGTTTCCCTAAGACCTTAGACTAATGTGGGAACGTCTGGGCCTTTCGCTTTTGCACCGGTTGGACGCGGAACGCGCCCACGCATTGGCACTAAAAACACTGCAAAGCGGGATATTGCCACTTAAAGGGCCGGTTACATCGCCACGGCTGCGCACAGATGTTGCCGGAATTACATTGCCCAATCCGGTGGGCTTGGCGGCGGGGTTCGACAAAAATGCCCAGGCCGTGCGCCCCCTATCCCAAGCCGGATTTGGGTTTCTTGAGGTGGGCGCCGCCACGCCCATCGCACAACCAGGGCAGGCGAAGCCGCGCCTGTTTCGCCTGTCCGAGGATCGCGCCGCGATCAATCGGTTTGGGTTTAACAACGATGGGATGGACAAAATTGCCGCGCGCCTGTCGCGGGCAAAACCCTATGTGCCCGTGGGCATAAACCTAGGCGCGAACAAAGATAGCACCGATCGACCGGGCGATTTTGTGCGCGTTTTGGCGCGGTGCGGTCCTTTTGTCGATTTCGCCACAATAAACGTATCCTCCCCCAATACGGATGGTTTGCGGGATTTACAGGCGGGCGGGGCGCTTTCAGAACTTTTATCCCGCGTGATGGCGGCGCGGGCAGAGCTTGCCAAACCCATTCCCATTTTTTTGAAAATTGCACCCGATCTATCGGAAGCAAAGATTGAAGAAATGGCAAATGTTGCGGTCAAAGCGGGGGTCGCCGGCATCATTGCCACCAATACAACCCGCGCGCGAGATAACCTTACTAGCCGCCACAGGCGGGAACACGGCGGTCTTTCAGGCAGGCCATTGTTTGAACGCAGCACACGCATTTTGGCGCGGCTTTATCGGGTGACGGGGGGGCAGATGCCCCTAATCGGGGTTGGAGGGGTGGAAACAGCCGACCATGCCTGGGAAAAGATATGCGCAGGCGCAAGCGCGGTGCAGCTTTATACCGGATTGATTTATGGGGGGATCACCCTGGCTGCGCGAATTGCGGTGGGGCTGGATCAAAAAATGGCGGCCCTTGGGGCACAATCGGTAAACGATATTCGCGGCACGGGGGCGGCAGCATGGGATTAAACGTGTGATAAAACCGGTGCGCCCCCGCACAAAATATCATCTACGCCGCAGCGGCGCGTTCCAGCGCCGGATAACACCAACCCAACGTGATGCCTCGCACGGCCAGGAATCCCAAAAGCGCCGCCCAAAGCCCATGATTACCGAACGGCGGCAACAAAACGGCGCATAACCCCACGTAAATCATAAAGCTAAGCGCCATCATATTGCGCATGTCTCGCGTGCGCGTGGCGCCGATAAAAATACCATCCAGCATCCACGACGCCATACCTATGACCGGAATCGCAATAACCCAAGGCCAATATGACCGCGCCGTATCGCGCACATCTGGTGATGTTGTCATAAAATCAATCATTGCATGCCCCGCTAGGGCAAACGCAACGCTCATCATTAGGCAGATGATAAGACCCCAAAACCCCGTTAACACTGCGGCGCGGCGCACCTGTTTGCGGGCTTGGGCGCCCATGGCCTGGCCCACCAATGCCTCTGCGGCAAAGGCAAAACCATCCATGGCATAGGCGGTAAGGTATAGAAATTGAACCAAAACTTGATTTGTGGCCAATATCGTATCACCATATTCTGCGCCCAAAAAAATGAAAGATGTAAACCCCGCCATTAACAGCAACGACCGGATCAATATATCGGTGTTGACCGCCGCCATGCGCCAGAGTTTCGCGGCATCAAAGACGCGCGCCCAATTCCGCCAGACTGCCCCCATGAATGCGTGACGGCACAGCCAAAACCCCAAAAGCGCGCCCACCCATTCCGCAATCAGGCTTGCCCAGGCAACACCTGCAACACCCATCTCAAACTGTAAAACGAATAAGATCGACAACACGATATTCAGCACGTTTTGCACCAGTTGCAGCACCAACACCGCGCCCGTTCGTTCACCCGCAATTAACCAGCCCGTGATCCCATACACCGCAATCGCCGCAGGGGCGGAAAAAATGCGAATGGTCAAATAGACCCAGGCCAATCTTTCCACCTCAGCACTGGCGGGGGAAAGCCATAGCGCGGCCCAAAATATCGGTGTTTGCAAAAGGATCAAAAGAACGCCACCCCCCACGCCGATCACCAAAACGCGGGTTAAAATTGCAATGACCTCTCCCGTATCTTTGGCGCCGATGGCCTGCGCGGCTAGGCCCACGGTGCCCATCCGTAAAAACCCAAACACCCAATAAGTCGTGGATAAGATAATCGCACCCAGCCCCACAGCCCCGATGGCAACGGCGCTACCCAACTGTCCGATCACCCCTGTATCGACCAAACCCAACAAAGGGATTGTCGCGTTTGAGATCACCACTGGAACCGCGATGTTAAGCACGCGGCGGTGGGTCAATGTTTTATTCACAGATTTATCCAACGCTTTGGTATGGCAGGACTGCACGCGTTGGTGCCCTGTTCCTCACCCACCATGCACCGGCATAAGAAAATGGCCGACGGCCTGTGCAAATGGGCGATCACGATCATCTTGCCAGGTTTCGGTGTGCACGCTGGCATATCGCCGCCCACGGCGTTTGATATGCGCGCGCGCATACGCATTACGCGACAAACCGGGGCGCAAATAATCCACCGTAAAATCAATGGTTTTTGGAAAATCCGGTGGGGTTTCGGCCATCTGGTTCAATTTATCCACATCCAGGGTGCGGCTTTCGATGTCCTTCCACAAAATATCAAACATCAATGCAACCACCGCCGCCGTTTCCAAAAATGCCGCTGTTGCCCCCCCATGAAGCGCAGGTAACAAAGGATTACCAATCAGTTTATCGTCATACGGCAATACGGCGGTTAATTCACCCCCTTTATGATCAAATTCTATCCCCATGAACTGTATAAACGGCACATAATGTGTTATAGTAGCCAGGGCGTTATCCCGCCGATCCATGATATGGTGGGTATGGTCAGGGTTTTTCGTGCGCGGGGTCATGGCACGACCTTATCGGTTTGGATCCGGTCAACAGTAAACACCCCTGTTGCCGCGGCAATGGGGCGGGTTTCATCCCCGTCCCATGCACTGGCGCGCACAAAAGCCACAAAACGGGTCATATGATAACATATTGCACGGGCTGTGATCGCCTGCTGCGGATAAGCCGATCGCATGTAATCAATGCGTAAATCCAATGTTGCCGTGCCGGCCAAACCCTCTTCATGGGTCATAACGGCCGTGCCACCGCACGTATCCATCAACGCCGACACAGCACCCCCATGGATCACACCGGTTTTTGGATCACCAATCAACGCGGGGGCATAGGGCATGGTAATCACGGCGCTACCCCGACCAATTTCCAGCAATTCCATTCCCAACGCGCGCGCATAGGGCAGCGCCGCAATGAATTGGCGGGCAATGCGCAACCTGCTGGCATCGTTGTCTGTATGTTCGTTGTTAAGCTGCGCCATTACTAGCCTTTTTTGTGGTACGCAACGGAGTTTGCGCCGCATAGGCCACGTAACAAATTATACGCGCGCCACAACCGCGGGCATAAAGTATCGTGTTTGTTCGGCGCGCACAGGGCACGAAATCCAAAACCACGATTGTGCCACCGCGCCCCGGGCCAAGGTTTAGCCCACGGCCCGCATGTCACGCCGGATGGCAGACAGCTCCTCCGCCACCAGGAAAGATAATTCCAAGGCTTGGCTTGCGTTTAATCGCGGGTCACACACGGTGTGATACCGCGCCGATAAATCTTCGTCGGTGACGGCACGCACCCCACCGGTGCACTCCGTGACATCCTGGCCCGTCATTTCAACATGGACACCGCCCGGCACCGTGCCTTCGGCGCGATGGACGGCGAAAAATTCCCGCACCTCGCGCAAAACACTGTCAAACGGCCTGGTTTTGTAACCCGAGGTGGATTTGATTGTGTTACCGTGCATGGGATCACAAGACCATAAAACATTGGCGCCTTCCTGCTGCACAGTGCGGATCAAACGCGGGAGATGATCGCCCGCCTTACCTGCCCCGAAGCGCGTGATGAGTGTCAAACGCCCCTGTTCATTGCCAGGGTTTAGGATGGCCATTAGATTTTTCAAATCCTCCGAATCCAGGCTAGGCCCACATTTCAACCCAATCGGGTTTTGCACCCCACGGGCGAAATTCACATGCGCCCCATCGGGCGCACGGGTGCGATCACCAATCCAAATCATGTGACCAGACCCTGCCAACCACCGCCCAGAGGTCGAATCAAGCCGGCACAGCGCCTCTTCATATTCCAACAATAATGCTTCGTGACTGGTGTAAAAATCGACCTTAGAAAGGTCTTGGTTGGTGTCTGAGGTCACCCCTGCGGCCGCCATGAAATCAAGCGAATCCTGAATACGATTGGCCATGTCGCGGTATCGTTCCGCGCCATCATTATCGGCAAACCCCAACGTCCAGGCATGCACGCGATGAATATCGGCAAATCCCCCTGTGGAAAATGCCCGCAACAGGTTTAACGATGCGGCGGCCTGGGTATAGGCCTGTAGCATTTTTTCGGGGTTTGGGATGCGCGCCTGCGGTGTGAATTCAAATTCATTTATGATGTCCCCCCGATAGGACGGCAATTCCACACCGTCTTGAACCTCGGTTGCCGCCGAACGCGGCTTTGCAAATTGTCCGGCCATGCGCCCGATTTTCACCACCGGCACTTTGGCCCCATGGGTTAGAACCATGGACATCTGCAAAAGCACCTTAAAGGTATCGCGGATCGTATCAGCGGAAAATTCCGCGAAACTTTCGGCACAATCCCCGCCCTGCAATACAAACGCATCCCCCCGTGCTGCGGCGGCCAGTTCGGCCTGCAACCGTCGTGCTTCGCCCGCGAACACCAACGGCGGATATTGCGCCAACTGTGCCTCAATGGTCGCTAGGGCCGTGGGATCGGGATAGTCTGGCATTTGAACGCGCGGCTTGGTGCGCCAATCGGATTTGGTCCATGGGGAACGGGGCGCAACGTTCATAATTTGATTCCTTTAATTTTTGCACTTGTATGCGTATATAAACGCCGCGTTGGCGGCTTCCAATCCCACAATTTCAATCGCATTCAGATACCAGGGTATTGCACCGTCTAACAATTAATGCTTTCGCTAAACTGCTTGATGCGCATTGGGATTACACACCATCCACACCAAGGCAAATCAATACGGTCAAAATGAATTGATGCAAACCGCGAACGCCCCGATGCCCCCCCAACAGCACCCCAAAAGATTTGTTTTCGCATTGCTTGAACAGTTTAGCATGTTGTCTTTTGCCAGCGCGATAGAGGCTTTGCGCATTGCCAACCGCATGTCCGGCAAAACACTGTATGATTGGATATTGATTGGCAATGGGGGGGACATTGCGCGGTGTTCTGCGGGTATTGGATATAAACTTGATAACGATCTGATAGACACCACGCGCGACGATGTGATTTTGGTATGCGGTGGGGTCAACGTGCAGGCGGCCACAACCCGCAAGGTATTAAGCTGGCTACGGCGCGAGGCCCGCAAAGGCCCTTTGATCGGTGGGTTATGCACGGCGGGATACACCTTGGCAAAGGCGGGATTGTTGGACGGTAAACGCGCCACGATCCATTGGGAAAATCACGATAGTTTTGCCGAAGAATTCCATGACGTAACATTAACAAAATCGGTGTTCGTGATTGACGGCAACCGCATGACCACGGCGGGCGGCACCGCATCAATCGACCTGATGTTGAAAATTATTGCAGACGATCATGGTGAAGATTTGGCAAACTTAATTGCCGATCAGTTGATCTATACCTCAATCCGCACGGACCAAGATACCCAACGATTGTCGATCCCCACGCGCATTGGCGTGCGGCACCCGAAACTTAGCCAAGTGATCCGCATGATGGAACAAAACATCGAAGAACCGATTAGCCCGGCCATGTTGGCGACAAACGTCGCAATGTCCACGCGACAGTTGGAACGTTTGTTTCGGCGTTATCTGAACCGATCACCCAAACGATATTATATGGAATTACGGCTGGGCAAAGCGCGTAATCTGTTGCTGCAAACAGACATGAGCGTGATTAACGTGGCCATGGCGTGTGGATTTGCATCGCCGTCGCATTTTTCTAAATGCTATCGCGCACATTACAACACCACCCCTTATCGCGAACGCGGCAGCCAAGCCGTGCAAAAACAGACCTAGGATAGGATTACCGCAAAAATTTTTGTAGCTGTTTACGTATAAAATAAACCGCCCCAAAATTCCCTGGGGCGGTTTTTGCATAATCTTGTCAAAGGTTTAGTTCAGCGCGAAATACTTAAACCGCACTTGGTCATCGGCATCCACCAACGTGGTCCAGTTATCGGATACGCCCCAATTCAACACCTGATTGTGGATCGGCAGATAAACCAGCGCCCCCTCGGCCATATCCCACAATTCCGCGATTGTGGCGTTACGTGCGTCAAGATCGGTTTCCGAGGATAGCGATACAATCATTCCATCCATGTCTGTATTCGAAAAATTGGTGCCGTTCCAAGATCCCCGTTCGTCCGTTCGGGTATGATACAGAAAATTGAAAATATATTCCGAATCATAGGTCGGCACACCCCAACCCAGCATGTAAAAATCCGTTTCGCCGTTGGCAATCAACGGGAAATGTTGCGCACGTGGCAGAGCGGATAGATCAACCTCGATCCCGATTTGGGCGAACATACCCACGACAGCCTGACAAATCGCTTCGTCGTTGATGTAACGATCATTGGGGCAATCAAGCTGCACACGGAACCCATCGGCATACCCAGCCTCTTCCATTAGGGCGCGGGCGGCATCAACATCATAGGCGGGGTATTCATCCAATGCGGCGGTCCAGCCGTTCACCGGGGGCGGGGAAATGACACCGGCGGGGGCCGATTGGCCACGCATAACCACGGTTTGAATTGCCTCACGATTGATGGCGATTTCCATCGCTTGGCGCACCCGCAGATCGGCAAAGGGGTTGGCCCCATCAACGTTGTCATTGGCCAAATCATCCGCACCGGCGTTCAGGCCCAGGAAAATGACCCGATTCTGCGGCGCCGTGGCCAGGCCGATGCCATCGGCGTTTGCCACGCGATCCAAATCTTGGACCGGCACATCTTGGATAAAATCCACCTCACCCGACAACAACGCGGCCACCCGTGTGGCGGGGTTTTGGATCGGGGTGAAAATAATTTCGGTCACATCCATCGGAAATGTGCCGATCCCCCAATAGTCGGGGTTTTGGGACAACACGGTTTCCACGTCTGTTGTCCGCGATTGCACGATGAACGGCCCGGTGCCGTTGGTGTTGCGGGTGGCAAAGGTTTCTTCACCGGCGGCGTAATCCTGCACGGCGGTGGCATTGTTGGCCTCGGCCCATCCTTGGTCCATCATCATGATGTTGGTTAGGTTATTGGGCAACAATGGATTTGGGCCGGCGGTCACGATTTCTACCGTGTAATCGCCGGTTTGGCGCACCTCGGTCACACTTGACAGCAATTCTTTGAAATTCGAGGCATCGGTCAAGGCGCGGTTGAGCGAAAACACCACATCGGCCGCATCAAAGGTTTCCCCCCCATGAAATGTGACACCTTCGCGGATGTCAAACCGCCACACGTTGGGATCATCGTTGGACGGGGCCCATGCAGTGGCCAGTGCCGGTTCCATTTCGCCGGCCATGTTGCGAATAATCAGCGGCTCGTAAATCTGATGCATCATGGTGGTGGTTGGCCCCTCGTTTTGCGAATGGGGGTCAAGCGTCAGTGCCTCTGCCGCGCGGGCCCAACGCAGGGTTTCGGCCGTGGCAGGGCCAAAGGTTAACGCGGTGGTGGCCAGCAGCGCCGCACCGAACGTTGTGAAACGGGTCATGGAAAACTCCCTCATCAATGATTCTGTGGAATAGTATGGGCGGGTTTTCGTGCTTGTCTAGCCAAGGATTGCAAAATAGGCGGAGGTTAAGCCTAAAATACGGTCTGAGTGCATAGACTTTGGGCATATATCCGCCAAAACCGAATTATCCGCTATCACCCCGCAAAGCCCGCGCATGGGCCACAAGTGCCGTGGTTGATCCGTCCCTATCGGCCCCTGCGTCCCCGCCCGTCAACATGGGCGCCAGCGATAGGGCCAATTCTTTGCCCAATTCCACGCCCCATTGGTCGAATGAATTGATGCCTAAAATGGCACCTTCAACAAAAACACGATGTTCATAAAGCGCGATTATCTGGCCTAAGACAAAGGGCGTTAGTTTGGGATAAACCAATGTTGTCGACGGCCGGTTGCCGGGAAAGGCGCGATGCGCCGCCTGGCGGTCTAATTCTGCCCCGGTGAACCCTTTGTCGGCAGCAATAGCTCGTGCGGCAGCCAATGATCGCCCTTGCATCAAGGCCTCGGACTGGGCAAAACAATTTGCCAACAGCAGCGCGTGATGGTGATCCAACGCGGGTTCATGCCCATTGGCACCAACCATGAATTCGCATGGCACGATTTGCGTGCCCTGATGCAAAAGCTGATGAAAAGCGTGTTGCCCATTGGTGCCCGGTTCACCCCATACGATCGGCCCAGTGGCGTGCGACATCACGGCACCATCCATTGCAACACGTTTGCCGTTTGATTCCATCTCAAGCTGTTGCAAATAGGCGGGCAACCGCCGCAGGCGTTGTTCATAGGGCAACACGGCGCGCGTTGGATACCCACACACCTGATGATGCCATAGGCCCACCAACGCCAACAAAACCGGCATGTTATGGGCCAAATCGGCGGTACGAAAATGCGTATCCATCGCGTGCCCCCCGGCGCGCATATCGTCAAAAACCGCCGGGCCTACCGCCAACATGGGGCCCAATCCGATCGGCCCCCACACCGAATATCGCCCCCCCACCCAATCGGCGAACCCAAAAACATGGGTGGGCGCAATACCGAATTGTGCGGTTTCATCCAGGGCGCTGGATAAGGCCGCGAACTGTGTGCCCGGGGTGTACACCACATCTGCCATCCAAGCGCGCGCAGTTTCGGCGTTGGTCATGGTTTCAACCGTTGTAAAGGTTTTCGAAGCCACCACGACCAACGTGCGCGTGGGGTCCAGCCCCTTTAACGCATCGGTTATATGCGCACCATCAACGTTTGAAACGTAATGCACGCGCGGCCCATCGTGATAGGGGGCCAACGCGCATGTCACCATATCCGGCCCTAGATCCGACCCGCCGATCCCTATATGAACCACATCGGTATAAGTGCCCCCCTGTCCGGCGATCTGGCCCGTGCGCACGGCGGTGGCAAACTGTGCCATGCGGGTTTGGGTTTCTAAAACCTCTGGCATCACATCTTGCCCATCAACCATGATAGGGCCCGCCGTGGCGCGCAGGGCGGTATGAAGCACCGCGCGATTTTCGGTTTCGTTGATTTTGGCACCGGCAAACATGGCGTCACGCTTGGCCGCAACCCCCTGCGCCAGCGCCAAGTTCACCAACAGCGACAGCACCCCATCATCAATATAGGTTTTTGAAAAATCAAAAAGTAATTCGTCAACCATGCGCGAAAACGTTTGCGCACGATTATCGGCGTTAAACAGGCTTAGCATCGATTGATCGGATCGTTTGGCCCAATGGGTATGAAGATCGGCCCATAAGGTTTCTGCGGTTGGGGGCATGGCAACAGTCCGTTTTGTGTGTGATATTATGAAACCCTACCGTAAAAACCGCCTCAGATCATTGATAAAAATCAACACAGGGGTCGCAATGAACGACACACCGATAACCGCACCGACCACGATCGAAACAGAGGCCGATTTGGCCCAAGGTGTTGAGGTTTTGGTGCAACTTGACCCCCGATTTCAACGGGTGATCGACCTAACCGGCCCGTTGCCGTTGCGCCGTAGGCCCGATGGATTCGGCGCCATGTTAAGCGCGATTGTTGGGCAACAACTGTCCACCTCAGCGGCGGCGGCAATTTTGGCACGGTTGCAAGAGGCCGGGTTGGACACACCGCAAACCATACGCACGGCCCACGACACCGCGATCTTGGGTTGTGGGATCAGCCGCCCAAAATTGCGTTACCTACGCGCCTTGGTCGAGGCTAATTTGGATTACACCGCCCTGCGCCATGCCAGCACGACCGAGGTTGTAACCACACTTACCGCCCTGCCTGGCATCGGGCGATGGACGGCCGAAATCTATGCAAAATTTGCCCTGGGCCACACCGATGTGTTTGCCGCAGGCGATTTAGCATTGTGCGAAGCAGCCAAGCGATTGCTGGACCTACCCGAACGCCCGAAAGAACGCCAAATGCGCGAAATCGCGATGGCGTGGCACCCCGTGCGCGCCGTTGCCGCCCGCGCACTATGGGCCTATTATCGCGTGGAGGTAAAACGCGAGGGGGTCTTATGACGCGCACATTGCATTCCAAACGCCGCCCCCCGCATGGGGGTCAGACCGATAGTGTGGTGATTTTTCTGCACGGCTACGGTGCCGATGGGGCGGATTTGTTGGGGCTGGCGGATGTGATGGGCCCGCACCTGCCCCACACTGTATTTTTTGCACCGAATGCCCCCGAACAATCGCATGTTAATCCGATGGGGCGTCAGTGGTTTCCAATCCCTTGGATCGATGGATCGTCCCAACATGACGCAGAGACAGGCGTGACACGCGCGGCGGCAGACCTCAATGCTTATTTAGATCAAACAATGGCGGCAGAACACGTTGCCCCGCATCGGGTAGCCTTGGTTGGTTTTAGTCAAGGCACGATGATGGCGCTGCATGTGGGGCCACGGCGACCCCATGCAATCGGCGGTATCGTGGGGTTTTCCGGCAAATTGTTATTGCCCGACACATTACGCAATGATGTTATCGTGCGGCCCCCCGTTTTACTGTTGCATGGCGACACCGATGACGTGGTGCCGCCAACATGCCTGCCCGAGGCGGCCCAAGCCCTTAAAAACGCAGGGTGGTCAGAGGCACAGGTGCGCACACATATCATGAAAGGCACGGCCCATGGCATTGCACCCGACGGGATCGGTGCGGCGGTGGCCTTTCTAAAGGATCGGTTTGGGTTGTCATAAATTGCGGATCGTGTGCCCCGGCGCATCTTATGTGATCGGCGGTGCGACGTGCCGGTGGATACCGTCACGAAACTGTCAAACAGTTTGCATATCCTTACGCCCAAAGACCGCGACATTTAGTTAGGTTTGATCGGGACAACCACCTATATAGTGTGGTAAGAGAAAGACCAAGGCGGGGCGTCCGCTCTGCCACCATAACAAAGGCAGAGATCGGAGTCACCCATGCCGCAGGCCGCAATCGAAGCCCCCCACCGCCAAACCGACCCCACAGAAATGGAATTTAGGACCAGCTTTGTGCGTGAACCTGGCACGCTTAAACATCATCCCGCGCTTGTGTTAAATGCCGATTATCGCCCTTTGTCCTATTATCCATTGTCGCTTTGGCCCTGGCAAGAGGCGGTAAAGGCCGCGTGGCTTGACCGTGTGCAAATCGTGGCGGAATATGACGAAGTTGTGCGATCACCGTCGACCGAATTGCGTATTCCATCGGTTGTGGTGTTGAAAGATTATGTCAAACTGCGCAAACGTGTGGCCTTTACCCGATTTAACTTATTTTTGCGCGATGAATTTTCGTGCCAGTATTGCGGATCAAAGAGGGACTTGACGTTTGACCATGTGGTGCCCCGCGCCCGGGGTGGGCTGACATCGTGGGAAAATGTCGTGGCCGCCTGTTCGCGGTGTAATTTGCGCAAAGGGTCCAAAAGCCTGCGCCAAACCGGCATGTCCCTGCGCAAAGCCCCGCGCAGGCCAGGGGCCGAGGAATTGCGCAACATGGGTCGAAAATTCCCCCCCAACCATTTACACAAAAGTTGGATGGATTTCCTGTATTGGGACAGCGAATTAGAGGCGTAGTATTCCTATGGATTTATTCCTGTAAGGGGTTTGGGGAACGTCGCCCAAAAATTTCAAATCCCCCAGATGTATATAACCGCAAACAGGAAAAGCCACACAACATCGACAAAATGCCAATACCAAGCGGCCGCCTCGAACCCGATATGTTTTTCGGCGGTAAAATGTCCCGCTTGCACCCGCAATAAGCATACGAACAAAAAGATCGTGCCGATAATCACATGCAGGCCGTGAAACCCAGTTGCCAAAAAGAAGGTTGAAAAAAACTTGTCCTGCCCAAATACCCAATCATGATGCACCAAAAGTTCAACATATTCATAGGCTTGCAGGCCGGTAAAGGCGATCCCTAAAACCACAGCGATTATAAGGCCGCGTGCAATATCTTTGCGTGGGCCATTGTGAACCAATACATGGTGCGCCCAGGTAACGGCACACCCAGACAAAAGCAAAACCAACGTATTGATCAACGGCAGGTGAAAAGCATCAACGCGGTAAAATTCCGGCGGCACATAGGCCGATCCGGCAAACAGGTTCATGGGGAAAAGCGCGTGTTTGAAAAATGCCCAAAACCAAGCGGCGAAAAACATCACCTCGGACATGATGAACATGATAAAACCATAGCGCAGCCCAAGGCGCACCACAGGTGTGTGATCGCCCTGCCCCGATTCAGCCACCACATCGGACCACCACCCATACATGACGTAAAGGATCGCCACAAAGCCCATCAAAAATAACCATGGGCCGGAACCATGCATCCAATTCACCGCCCCAAACAACATTGCAAATGCCCCTGCAGCGGCAATCAACGGCCAAATTGATGGGGATAAGATGTGGTAATCGTGGTTTTTGGCGTGTGCCATATGGGTGATCCTTTGCGTCTGTGCCCCTTGCCCACTAATCCGCGATGGTCAATGCGGCATATTCCTCGGGTATATCGGTCACGTGGAATGTATAGGACAGGGTGATGGTGGATGTGTCGCGGATGTCGTGATCTGCCACAATGGCAGGGTCAACGAAAAAACTTACCGGCATTTCAACCCGTTCGCCGGGCATCAAAATTTGTTGTTCAAAACAAAAACAATCCACTTTGACAAAATATCCCCCCGCGTCAAAAGGCGCGACATTAAAACTTGCCGTGCCTGCAATGGGCGTATCGGTGGGGTTATAAGCCTCATAAAAAATCAACCCATCCTGCCCGATTGGTAGGGTAAGAGATCGTGTCATAGGGCGAAATTCCCAAGGCATATCTTGGGCAAGCGACGCATCAAAGCGAATCGTGATCGTTTCATCTAGCACGGTGTCACTGCCCTGGGCCGCCACAGTGGGGGTGCCGCCATACCCCGTTACGCGGCAAAACCAATCGTAAAATGGAACCGCGGCCCACGCCAACGCGCCCATAACGGCCATAACACCGATCAGGGATGCCACAACCCGTTGATTTGATGTCAGGGTCATTGTGATTCGTCCTCAACCAATGGCAGAATTGATACACGTGTTTGATGGTCAAATGCCTCCATCGAATGGCCTTGGCGAATTTTGGCAATAGTCAGACCAAACATAATGCCCACAAAGATCACCAAACACGTGGCGATGCCTATGTTACGCCCCAACCGGCGCTTTTGATTTTCATGGGGGCCAGGCGATTGCATAGGTCACAGCGCCCCTTGCACAGATCGCAAAATCGCATCCCCCAAAAGGGCACCGAAATGGCAAAATAGATACAGCAACGACAGGCGGAAAAATAGTTTTTCAATGGCATGGCCATCTGCCTCGGCTTTTGCATCATCACGGCGCCACACGGCCCACGCCCCCGCCAGGAATAGGGCATTCATAACTAACGCCGTGACCAAGTATATCGGCCCCCCAACCGGCGTTAACACCAGGCCAAGTGCAACGGGCACAAGCAACGCCGCATAAACCAAAATCTGCCGCCGGGTGACCGCCCGCCCATGGGTGACGGTAAGCATTGGCACCCCAGCATCGTGATAATCAGATTTGGTAAATAATGCGAGCGCCCAGAAATGCGGCGGTGTCCACATAAAAATCAAGCCGAACATCAAAATCGGCACCACCGAAAACGATCCTGTTGCCGCGACCCACCCGATCATGGGGGGAAATGCGCCTGCCGCACCGCCGATCACAATGTTCCACGGCGTTCTGCGTTTCAACCACATGGTGTAGATGACAATGTAGAAAAAGATGGTGAATGCCAAAAGCATCGCTGCCATCACATTCGTTGCCAATCCGACCATGGCAACGGCAATCACGCTTAACCAAATGCCCAGCGCGCGCGCCTCATCCGCGGCGATATAACCCAACGGGATGGGGCGGCGGGACGTGCGCCGCATGACACGATCAATATCGGCGTCATACCACATATTTAATGCCCCGGCCCCCCCGGCGCCAAGGGCAATAAATACAATGGTGGCCAGCCCGATCATTGGATCAATCGAAACCGGCGCAACCCATAACCCCACCACAGCCGTAAACACGACCAATGACATCACGCGCGGTTTTAGCAGCGCGACGTAATCCTTAAACCGTGCTTCGCCTAAATCCGCAATATCCGCGCGTAGGGCCGTGTCGGTGGTGATGTCGGTCAACCCAATTTCCCTTTTCTTAAATAAACAAGGCTTGGCGGCGGCATGAACACACTCGCCGCCAAACATCTAAAACCTATTCCGCCGCCGCCATATCAAAATGGGCCGGGGCGCGCATGCCCGTTGAGGCGAATTCCTGCGCTTCGCCATTGATCCAGGCATCGTATTCTTCGGGTGTGACGGCAAAAACTGTGATGGGCATGTAGGCATGGTTCAGGCCGCATAGCTCAGAACATTGGCCGAAATACACACCCTCCATCCCTGGGTCGACCTCAAACCACAACTCGGCCAATCGGCCGGGCACTGCATCTTGTTTGACCCCAAAGGATGGCACGGTCCACGAATGGATAACGCGGGCGGCGGTAACCTGAACCACGACGGTGCGTCCGGTGGGCACAACCATCGCTGTATCAGTGGCCAATAGGTATTCGTCCGGCCCGTATCCATGTTCGGCCAGCTCATCCTCGGCTAACATGAAACTATCGTAAGAAATGCCGTGGTCGGGGTATTCGTATCCCCAATGCCATTGGTATCCGGTTGCTTTGACCACCACATCTGCGTCGGGGATAGTTTGTTGTTTGAACAAAACCGGCAACGATACCGCCCCGATCACCACCAAAATAATAAGCGGCACGATCGTCCAGGCGATTTCAAACCTGGTGTTATGGGTAAATTGCGCGGGCACCGGATGAGCGCGTTCGTTATGGCGCAGGATCGACCATGCCAAAAGGCCAAGAACAAAAACCACAATCCCCGCAGAGATGATCAATAAAAACCCGTCAAGCGCCTGAATATCGCGGGCCAATTCCGTTGCGGCGGCCTGAAACCCGATGCCGCCCGGTTGTGGCACACCGATAATGTCTAACCCCTCACGCAAACCCACAGTTTGCGCCAGGGCCACATCCGCCACCAGAGTTGCGCCGGTACCGGCCAAAATATCCGCGACCTTAGGTCGAAATTGCATCCAAAATTGCATGGGTCTATCCCGTTTTTCCGCCACGCAGGATTGATTGCCAAAACTGCGAAAGGTTGTGTTTATGCTAACGTGAACCATATAGCCAAACAACAATCAAGGCATGTGGTCTAAATGTCCCACCCTACGGGATATGGTTTTGGGCGGGGCGGGTGGTGTGTGTCAAAAGATTAATCCAATTCCTAAAGGGATCATCATGGAAAACAATGTATCTTTTCGCCCATTCAACACCCACATTGACATAACCGAGGCGTTAAAAACCCTGCGTCACGCAACAGATGGCGCAGACGACGGGGAACTTTTCCTGGAACGCCGCCGGTCCGAGGCGGTGGTATTTGAAGATGGGCGTGTCAAAAACGCCAGCTACGACGCCGCAGAAGGGTTTGGATTGCGCGCCGTGAAGGGTGACGTCACGGGGTATGCGCATTCAACCGATGTGTCCGAGGCCGCGCTGCGCCGGGCGGCGGAAACGGCACGATTGGCCGTGGGGGACGGGGGCGGAACATGGGCCGCGCCGCCCGCGGGCACCAACGTGCGGCTTTATACAGACAAAAACCCGATTGCCGGCGCTGAATTTACCGCAAAACTTGATACATTGAACGAAATCGACGCCTTCGCCCGCGCCCTTGACCCACAGGTGGTGCAGGTTTCGGCCACCCTAACCGCATCGTATCAAGAGATCGAAATCCTGCGCCCCGAAGGTACCCAAACCCGCGACGCGCGCCCCATGGTGCGGCTTACGATTTCGATCATTGTCGAAAACGCAAATGGCAGGCGCGAAAGCGGCACAGCAGGCGGCGGCGGGCGCATTGAGTTGCCCCCTTTAATGGCCCGCACCCATTGGGAAACCATCGCACGCGAGGCGTTGCGCATTGCGCAAGTGAACCTGCGCGCCGAATCCGCCCCTGCGGGGGTAATGGATGTCGCACTGGGGCCTGGTTGGCCGGGTATTTTGCTGCACGAGGCCGTGGGCCATGGGTTAGAGGGCGATTTCAACCGCAAAAAACAATCCGCCTTTGCCGGTCTTATAGGGCAGCGCGTGGCGGCGGCCGGGGTTACGGTTTGCGACGACGGCACCCTGCCCGATCGGCGCGGGTCAATCACAGTGGATGATGAGGGCACACCGTCACACAAAACAACACTGATCGAAGACGGCGTTTTGGTGGGCTATATGCAAGATCGGCAATCGGCCCGATTGATGGGGGTCGCCCCCACCGGCAACGGACGCCGACAAAGCCACGCCCACGCCCCGATGACGCGGATGACAAACACCTATATGTTGGGCGGCAAAACCGATCCGCACGATATCGTTGCCGATGTAAAAGACGGCATTTATGCGGTGGGGTTTGGCGGCGGGCAGGTCGATATTACCAACGGAAAATTCGTGTTTAGCTGCACCGAGGCCTATCGCGTTCAAAACGGTGTTGTGGGTGCGCCGGTCAAAGGCGCCACATTGATCGGTGATGGACCCACAGCATTGCAACATATCCGTGCAATCGGCAATGATATGGCGCTAGACCCTGGTATGGGGAATTGCGGCAAAAACGGCCAATGGGTGCCTGTGGGGGTTGGTCAACCGACGCTTTTGATTGGCGGGTTAACTGTGGGCGGTTCGGCAACGTAACCTTAGGGCAGAGTGGCAAACCCCTCAATGTAGCGCATATGTTCACCGCCGAGTTAGTTTTTTAATTTATTATTAACCTTTTTGGTAAACCACGTTTGCATGTCTTCTTGGTCTTCTTTCGGATTCGCGGAACCCGCCCCATTGTTCACCCCACCGCCCGCGCGGGATGCGCAGGATCAGTTGGCGCGCCTGCGCCTTATCCGATCGCGCCGTGTGGGGCCGGCAACGTATTTACGCCTGATGGCCGAACACGGCGATGCAACCGCCGCGCTGGCCGCATTGCCCGAGGTTGCACACACCGCAGGGGTAAAGGATTATAGCCCCTGTCCCGAAGGTGTTGCCGCGGCCGAATTGCAGGCCGCATCCCGCATTGGCGCCCACCCGATATTTTTGGGCGACGCACACTACCCCACACGTTTGGCCCAAATTGCCGATGCGCCGCCGATCATTTGGGTATTAGGGCAAATGCACCTGCTAAACCGGCCATCGGTGGCGGTGGTGGGCACGCGCAATACATCGTCATTGGGCGCACGCATGGCGCGCCATTTGGCAACTGATTTGGGTGAGGCCGGATTTGTCATTGTTTCGGGCCTTGCACGCGGGGTTGACGCGCTGGCCCACCATGCGGCCCTGGCGACCGGCACAATCGCGGTGCAGGCCGGGGGATTGGATGTGCTTTATCCCGCTGAAAACACCGATTTGGCCCACGCTATCGGAAAAAGCGGCCTACGGCTTAGCGAACAACCCTTTGGGTTAAACCCGCAGGCGCGGCATTTTCCGCGACGCAATCGGTTGGTTTCGGGCCTGGTGCACGCGGTTATCGTGGTTGAGGCCGCGGCACGTTCTGGTTCCCTGATCACGGCGCGCGCTGCGTTGGATCAAGGGCGAGAGGTTTTGGCCGTGCCCGGCCATCCGATGGATAGCCGCGCATCGGGATGCAACATTTTGATCCGTGATGGGGCGGTTTTGGTGCGCAATGCCGAGGATGTAATTGCCGCACTTGGCGGCCCAACGCCCGTCGAATCGCCCCCGCCCTCTGCACAAAAAACGCCGGCATCGACCGCACCAAAACAAGATCGCATAACCACATCCGCACCCAAAGGGGGGCTTGAAGGGGCCATTTTAATGCAGTTGGGTGAACAACCGGTGGCCGAGGATCAATTAATCCGTGACCTTGGCGGAAATGCCCGCGACGTGGCACAAACCTTGGCCGTTTTAGAAATGGCCGGGCGCATCGAACGCGCCGCAGGCGGCATGGTGCGGCG
>CALFSY010000140.1 GCA_937916365.1 uncultured Jannaschia sp.
ATGTGCGCCACAGACCCGAGGCGCGACAATCAAAACTGAAACTTTTTGGGAGTATTTTCCATGACTACCGCAACCAAATCCATTGCTCTGCTTGGCGCTGTAACCGCCGCTGTTGCTGCCCACGGTGTAGGCACCGCCCAAGCACAAGAAGCCACGCAAGAAAAATGTTTCGGCATTTCGCTGGCCGGTGAAAACGATTGCGCCGCCGGCCCCGGCACCACCTGTGCCGGCACATCGACCATTGATTACCAAGGCAACGCTTGGTCGCTGGTCCCTGCGGGCACCTGCACGCAGTATTCGACCATGTCCGAGGATGATATGTTCATGCTGCCCGCGATGGAAGACGGCACGCCACGTGACGGATCATTCGCCGAAATGGTGCGCGACCTGCCCGAGGCTTAATCACACACACGGCAGGGTGGGTGTTACCGCCCATCCTGCTGTCTTACAATATTAATTTATTATCCTTGCACCATGTCCAATGCTGTTCACCCCGATTTACCGCTTAGCCCCGGCATCGGGTATAAATCACAACATTTTAGGGGTTTAATCGACCATGATGGCCCGATCACATGGTTAGAAATTCATGCCGAAAACTATATGGGCGATGGGGGGCGACCCCTTGCACAACTGCGCGCTTTGGCGGAACGTTTTCCCATTTCGGTGCATGGTGTGGGCCTATCCATCGGTGGTGAGGCACCGCTAGACCACGATCATTTGACACGATTGAAACATTTGTGTGATTGGGTAAACCCCGCGATGTTTTCGGAACACTTGGCTTGGTCCACCCATGACACGGGATATTTGAACGATCTTCTCCCCCTTCCTTATACCCAGGCCACGCTTGATCGTGTTGCCACCCATATCGCCCAGGTTCAGGATACATTGGGGCGGCGCATGTTGTTGGAAAATCCATCAACCTATCTGTGCTTTGCCGAGACAGATATGGCAGAGGTTGATTTTCTGCGCGCATTAAGCGACCAAACGGGATGCGGCCTGTTGCTCGATGTGAACAATGTATTTGTCTCTGCCACGAATCAGGGCACCGATGCACGTGCCTATATTGATGCCTTTCCGCTGGATCGCGTGGGCGAAATTCATCTTGGTGGCCACGATAATGACCAAGACGATCATGGCCACCCCCTGTTGATTGACAGTCACGGGGCATCGGTGGCTGATCCGGTATGGGCCCTTTACGGCTATACACTCCAAAAAGCTGGCCCACGACCAACCTTGATCGAATGGGATACGGATGTGCCGCCCTTAGAAACCTTGATTGCCGAGGCCACGCGGGCCCAAACCGTGCTGCGCACGACGCAGGCCGAGGTCGCCGCGTGACCGGCACGGTGCCCCAAACCACCTTCACGCACGCCCTGTTTGATAGTGCACGCGCCGCGCCATCGGGGCTTTGCAACCCATTTGGCGGCCCGGCGGGAAAGCGATTTGATGTTTATCGCAATAACGTTGCGGTCAGTTTGACCGAAGCACTTGAAACCGGGTTCCCAACCGTGCGCCATGTGGTGGGGGATGCGTTTTTTAAGGCCATGGCGGGCGTTTTTTTGCGCGCGAATCCGCCACAAACCCCGCGTCTGGCCACCTATGGCGGCAAATTCCCGGGGTTTTTGGCACGGTTTGATCCGGTCAACCACCTGCCCTATCTGCCAGATGTGGCGCGGCTGGATTTAGGGATGCGTCAATCCTATCATGCAGCCGATGCCGCCCCCCTTGACGTTACGGGAATTGAACCCGCCAAAGTTATGGAATTACGCCCACGTTTGGCCCCGGCAACGCTCATTCTGTCGTCGCGTTTTCCGGTATTTTCCATCTGGCGCTTTAATACCAATGCGGATGCGCCGAAACCCATCTCTGGCGCACAGGATGTTTTGATCGCACGCAAAGCATATGATCCTGCGCCGCACCTATTGCCCGAAGGGGGGTTGCCCCTGGCGCGCCACCTGAAGGGGAAACTTACCCTGGGCGAGGCCATGACCGCCGCCCTTGTTCATGCACCGGGGGCGGATATGGCCGCCCTTCTACGGCTGTTTTTATCCGCCGAGGCCCTAACCTTGGACCCGGCTTAACCTGATCTGTCTAAGGATGCACGCCATGCAAACCCTTGTTTTAATTCATAATCGTATCTTTGCCATTTTGGAAACCTATCTGGCACCCATTTTGATTCCAACCTTGGCACGATTTTTATTCGCGGCCTCACTTTTGATCTATTACTTTAATTCCGCATTGACAAAGGTGGTGGATCGCCGCGGTGGGGAAAGCGGAATTTTCGATTACTTCACCTTGGAACCAGGCGTTTATGCACAAATGTTTCCCCGCGCTTTTGAAGCGGTCGGATACGACCCCTCACAACTGGGCTTTCTTTATACATTGGTTGCATTTGCGGGCACCTTGGCCGAATTTGTGTTGCCCGTTTTGATTGTGATTGGGCTTTTCACACGACTGGCCGCACTGGGTATGACCGGATTTATTTTTGTGCAAACCTGGGTGGATGTAACCGGCCATGGCGGCACGTTGGGCGCATGGTTTGACAGGCTGTCTGATGGCCTGATTGATGAACGCGGGTTTTGGATATTTTTGTTGCTTGTCCTGGTGCTACGCGGGGCGGGTCTGATTTCGATCGACGCGTTATTAGCGCGCCCCATCACATCACAAAATTAGACGTAATTTATTCTTTACGAAAAAATAGTGACATTCAAAAGGATGTAAATCCTCAATGAATGTCGCTACTTTTCTTATAAACTTTTGCTCTAAATTAGATCGGAAACTTGTAGTGTAATCCGCTATTAAATAGGCAACACGATTGATTGCCTTAATGTTTACGGCCTTCTTCGATCCACTCCTTAAAGGTGGGGTGATCGTAATTACGATCCCATTCCCTTTGCGCAGGTAATGTTTCAAAGGTGTGTTCAGGTGGTGGATTTGGAAGGGTCCATTCAAGCGTTTCCGCGTGTTCGCCCCAATACGCCTTAGTTTCAACGGTTTTACCATACCGAAGCGCATAATATACCATACCTAAAAATAGCGCGAATGAAGCAAACGAAATGAATGCCCCGATCGAAGAGATTTGATTCCAAAGTGTAAATGCCTCTGGATAATCAATGTAACGGCGGGGCATACCCTGACGTCCCAGAAAATGCTGCGGAAAAAAGGTTAGATTGGTGCCGATGAAGAAACTCCAGAAATGGATTTTCCCGATGATTTCGGGATAAGCACGCCCAGACATTTTGGTGAACCAATAGTAGATACCGGCAAAAATCCCAAAAACAGCCCCCAAAGACATAACGTAGTGAAAATGCGCAACAACATAATAGGTGTCGTGATACGCCCTATCTACGCCTGCTTGGCTTAGGATGATTCCCGTTACCCCGCCAAATGTGAAGACAAAGATAAATCCGGTAGCAAACAACATAGGTGTTTTGAAACTGATGGATCCTTGCCACATCGTGGCAATCCACGAAAATATCTTGATCCCCGTTGGCACGGCGATCACCATCGTGGCCACCATGAAATACGCCTGCTGTGTCAATGTCATACCGACAGTATACATGTGGTGCGCCCATACCACAAACCCAAGGCCCCCGATTGCCACCAACGCATACACCATCGGTAAATAACCAAAGATGGGTTTCTTCGAAAACGTTGATACAACATGGGAAATTATGCCAAAGGCGGGCAAAATAACGATATACACCTCTGGATGGCCAAAAAACCAAAAGATGTGTTGGAAAAGAACCGGATCCCCCCCACCTTGAACCGCAAAAAATGCGGTGGCAAAATTTCGGTCGGTCAACAGCATGGTAATAACACCTGCCAAAACCGGCAACGATAACAACAATAACCATGCCGTTACAAAAATCGACCAAGCAAATAGCGGCACCTTATGCAGGGTCATGCCGGGCGCACGCATATTTAGAAACGTTGTGATTATATTGATCGATCCCAAGATCGAACTGGCGCCAGATACGTGGATGGCAAATATCGCAAAATCAACCGCACGTGATACCGCAACATCGCTTGCAGACAACGGTGGGTAAAATGTCCACCCCGTGCCGGCGCCACCATCAATAATGACGGAACAAAACGCCAAGGTTGTTCCCGCGACATAAAGCCAATAACTTAAATTATTCAGCCGCGGGAACGCCATGTCAGGGGCACCAAGCATGAGTGGCATGAAATAATTGCCAAATCCCCCGAAAAGCGCGGGAATCACCACAAAAAACATCATTAAAACGCCATGGCCGGTCACCACCACGTTCCAAAGGTGCCCGTTGGGGGTGCATTCCCCCTCGGCCGCGGCCGATAACAATCGCGCGCCTTCGGCACACATATATTGAACATCGGGCTGCATCAGTTCCATACGCATATAAACAGTGAACAGCACCGAGATCAGGCCAACAACACCCGCCGTGAACAGATAAAGAAGACCAATGTCTTTGTGATTGGTTGACATGAACCAACGGGTGAAAAACCCAGGCCGCGCGTGATCGTGCGCATCAAGTGTGGCGTCCGCCATCTTTATCTCCCATCTATCTATCGCGTGTCATAAAGTATGGCGCAAAGCCCGCACACATACATATGATTTTGACCCTTTTAATTTACGCATACAGGCGACGCAACGCGGCATGCGCGCGCGCCTAACATTTGGGTGAGAAAAATTGCCTCATGCAACATAGAGGGATCGATACGGACATCATACCGTTTGTTTCGTATGCATCAGGTGCCCAATCCGTAAATAACGCCATTTTACGTCAATACATGCGGATAAGGCCCACTAATTTTCCCTGCACCGATACTTGATCATCGCGGAATACACGTGTTTCATACGCGGGGTTTGCCGCCTCTAACGCAATCATGCCCCCACGGCGGCGAAACCGTTTAAGTGTTGCCTCGTATCCTTCGACAAGGGCCACAACAATATCGCCGTTTTCGGCCACCGCCCCCTCTTCAATCACAACAATATCACCATTGTTGATCCCTGCGTCGATCATCGAATCGCCCTTAATTTCCAAGGCATAGTGTGATGCGTTTGATCCGATCATTTGTTGGGGCACCGCAACGTGGGCCGCAACCTGGCTAATGGCTTCGATCGGAGTGCCCGCCGCGATACGCCCCATCACCGGCACATCCAATGACGCGGATGTGACGTGCATTGCGCCGGTGGGTTGACGATTGCGATCACCTTCGATGACGCGCGGGGTAAAGCCACCCCCGGGTTCGGCCGTATCGGGCATTTTCAAAATTTCAATCGCACGCGCACGATGGGGCAAACGCCGGATAAATCCGCGTTCTTCTAACGCGGTTATCAGACGATGAATACCGGATTTCGAACGTAGATCCAGCGCCTCTTTCATTTCATCGAACGATGGTGGCACCCCATCGCGCGATAGGCGTTTGTGAATAAAATCTAAAAGATCGCGTTGTTTCCTGGTTAGCATGGCCCAAAAATTCCCCTTTATACGTGGATTATCCCCGTGGGTGATATTATATGTTCAATTTATGTTCTGTCACTGTTCATGTTTCGTGTCAACAGATTTAGAATTGCATGGGCGCGATGGGCAAATAGGTCACCCGATCGCCTGCCTGACGTGGCCCATCATGGGCGGGGCGGACCAAAAGGGCGTCGGCCTTTGCAAAAACGCTTAGTAACGAGCTATCCTGCCGCTCAAACGGTGTGATGTGGGGGAAATCGGCCGTGGGTGGCATATGAAGTTTCGCGCGCATGAAATGCGCGCGCGGGCCGTTCGCCGGTATGTCACAGCCAAGGTTTGCGATGCGCCGTGGCGTGACCACCGTTGATAACCCCAAAAAGGCGCGCACCATCGGGGCCAAAAATACATGCCCACACACCAGCGCCGAAACGGGGTTTCCAGGCAAGCCCAACATCGCCGAGGCCCCCAACCGCCCCGCCATCAACGGTTTGCCCGGTCGCATTGCCACCTTATAAAACGCTTGTTCCAAACCCATATCGGCGGCGATGTGACCCACCAAATCATGATCCCCAACCGAGGCGCCCCCGATCGTCACAATCAAATCGGCGTCTTTAGCCAGATCCAAAACCTGCCGTAAGCTGGTCTCTGTATCCCGCGCGATGGGCAAAAGGCGGGCATGGCCGCCCTCGGCCTCGACCAAGGCTTTTAACCCATAGGTGTTTGAGGCGATGATTTGATCGGGGCGCGGGGTCTGCCCGGGGCGCACCAATTCGTCACCCGTGGCAATCAGCGCCACATCGGGGCGGCGCGTAACGCGAAGCGTGGCGGCATTCATCGCAGCGGCCAGCGCAAGGTCCGCTGGGCCAAGGCGACGGGGGGCCGTGATACGGGCCCCCGCGCGAAAATCGGCCCCCGCCGCACGGATATGGTGGCCCGGATCCAACGTGTGGTTCAGGGTAATTTGGTCCCCATGGCGCGCGACATCTTCTTGGATCACGATGCGATCCGCACCTGTGGGAATGGGCGCACCGGTGAATATGCGCACGGCCTGTCCTGTGCTAAGCCTGCCATCCCAGGCCCGCCCGGCGGGGGCCGTGCCCACCACCGTTAACGTGGCCCCAGGCACCGCATCGGCTTGCCGCAGGGCATACCCATCCATCGCGGCGGCGGCAAAGGGGGGCTGATCGCGCGGCGCCGTAACGGGCGCGGCCAACACCCGCCCCCCCGCGGCGGCCAATGGCACATCCTCAACCTCTAACGCGCGGGTTAGGGCCAGGCATTTGGTTAGGGCCTCTGCGACTGTAATCATGGAATGGTATCTTGCAACTGCGCCTATTCCCACTCGGCATAGGTTTGGCCTGCCCCGATCATCCTTCAAACCGCCCGGATTTACCGCCATCTTTTAGGACCACCCGAATCCCGCCGATTTGGATGCTTTTTTCGGCGGCTTTCAACATATCGTAAATCGTTAAGGCGGCGGTGGTCGTGGCGGTCAGGGCCTCCATCTCCACCCCCGTTTGACCGGTGGTTTTCACAGTTGCCGTGATCCGCACGCCGGGCAGGGTGGCATCAACCACCAGATCAAGCGCAACCTTGCCAATCGGCAAAGGATGACACAGCGGGATCAGATCAGCGGTTTTTTTCGCCCCCATAATCCCGGCCAGCCGCGCAATACCCAACACATCGCCCTTTTTTGCGGTGCCCTGTTCGACCAGCGCCAAGGTTTCGGGCCGCATTCGCACCCATCCTTCGGCCACGGCCACGCGGCCGGTGACCGGTTTATCGGTCACATCAACCATATGGGCCTGTCCACCCGCATCAAAATGGGTTAAGGATGTCATATTCAAGCCCTTAAAAAGTCTGCGCTTTTCAACATCGCCGCTGTGGCCGCCGCAACATCGGCCTGCCGCATCAGGCTTTCGCCAATGAGAAAGGCGCGCACGCCATGTTGGGTCATATCCGCCAGATCGGCGGGGGTCGCAAGGCCGGATTCAGATATAACCAATCTGTCCTTGGGCACATGCGGGGCCAAAGCGCGCGTAACGTCAAGTGATGTTTCAAACGTTGTTAAATCGCGGTTGTTGATCCCGATCAACGTGGCATCTAGGGTAAGGGCGCGGTCAAGTTCGGCCCTGTTGTGCACCTCGACCAAAGCGTCCATGCCCCAATCGCGCGCGGCACTTTCCAACTCTGCGGCGTGTTGGTCGCTTACGCTGGCCATGATAATTAGAATGCAATCGGCACCCCAGGCGCGCGCCTGGGCCACTTGATAGGGGTCATACATAAAATCCTTGCGCAGACAGGGCCGCGTGGTGGCCGCGCGCGCGGTGGTCAGGTATTCCGGCGCCCCCTGAAACGATGGGGCATCGGTCAACACGCTCAGACATGCCGCGCCGCCGGTTTCATAGGCACGGGCCAGTGTGGGCGGGTCAAAATCTGCGCGGATCAGGCCCTTGGATGGGCTGGCCTTTTTAATTTCGGCGATCAATCCATAACCTGTTGCCGTTGCCGCCCGCAACGTGGCGGTGAATGGCCGCACAGGGGCGGCGGCCCGCGCCGCACGCTCCACCACAGCGGGGGAATGCGCACCCTTAGCCGCGGCAACCTCGGCCAGTTTATAGGTTTTGATTTTATCAAGAATGTTGGTCATACTAACAATCATAAAACCTTTGCTTATAAGGGGAAATAGGTTTGTGGTTTTTGGCCTTACCGCCCCCAATCGCCGCGCTCCAACTCTTGGGCGGTGGGCAGGACGCGCAAAAGATTAAGGCGCAGTTCGACCTCTTGCGCGCGGTTGATGGCGGCGCGAGAGT
>CALFSY010000141.1 GCA_937916365.1 uncultured Jannaschia sp.
GCAGGTGCAGGGAATGAATAGGGTAAAACAGGCAGGCCGCGGGTGGCAACCCTTAAGGTTTCCGCCGTGTTTGCGATGGGCACAACGGGCACGCCAAATCCAGTTAGATGTTTAGGATCACCGATGACAAAAAATGGCAAATGCGCGCCCAGATGTTGCCATGCCTTTACGGCGATCTCTGGCCCTATGCCAGCCGGTTCACCAATGCTCAGCGCGATGGGCCCCATACATTATGGATCGTAAACAATGATGGCATCGGCGCGCAGTTCTTCTAACAGACCAGCGGCGTAACTTTCTAATTCTTGCGCAAACAAACTTTGGCGCAGCGCCTCAACCCCACCCTCGGGTTCGCCAAGCTCTCGGTCGCACAGCATAACACCTAACAATATCGCCCCATCTTCACGGGTTAGGTCAAACGACATTTCACCTGCGTCTAATGTGGACAAGACCATGGCAATATCGGCGGGAATGGCGCCAGGCGCCTGGGTTTGAATTTCAAATGGTGATCCTTGCCGCCCATAAAGATCGTCACACACATCAACAGCCCCGCGCAGCGCGTTCGCGGCGGCCATGCCCTGCGGCGTGCGCCCACCTGATAGGGAAATCGTGGCGTATTCAATCGCTGTGACAGAGGGGCGGCGGAAATCAACCTGACGAATCCCGCGCATTTGAAAAATTGCATACGCGGGGCCTAGCACGATAGGCTGTGATGTTTCGCCGGGCCGCAAGGTAAGAAAGTATTCCCTTAACGCCGGGGGGATTGCAGAAAACGGGCGCCCCCCGGTCAACCCGCCGTTTTCTCGGGTGGCCGCGGCGGAAAATTGTTCCGCAGCTAAGGAAAAGGTTTCAATGTCACCGTTCAAATCCCGCGATAAACGCCCGATTTCTTCCTGCAAAATATCTTGGTTTTGCGGGGTGATTGGCACAACAATTTCGGCCAGCAAGATTTCGGCGTCGTCCAAGCTGGTGGCAAATTCCACGTTTTCATCGACATCAGTATCGGAAATACGCACCACCGGCCCGAAACGTTGTTGAACCACATTACGCCAATGCAACCCATTAGCCACAAAATCGCGGAACGTTTCGGGGGCAACACCAGCCTGCCCAAGTTGACGAATAAATTCGCTAGGGCCTAGGTTCAATCGCGATGCAAATTCGGCGATCCCAGCCTCAATATCCTCTGATGTGGCCAAAACCTCCATCCGTGCGGCCATTTGTGTTTGAAGGCGTTCGTTCACTAAATCTTCCAACGCCTGTGTGCGCACATCACCGGGGGCACGAATTGCCTGTAGGAACAATGCACGCTGTTCGATTTCATAGTGTGTCACAACATTGTCGTTAACGCGAACTGCGGCGGAAAAAGGATTTTGTGCCATCGCTGGAAAGGTGGCAACCAAGGCAATCACCGCAATACCCATAGCGGTGATATGGCGAAACAAAGGGACAGGGTGGCGCATCATCGTGAGGTTGGTTTTCTAACTTTACATTGCTTTTGTAATCTCTTCTAAAACCTTTTGAAACCGCTGACTAGGGTATGGTTATGTGTATGGTGTGACTTAACGAAGACAACGGCGATTATGGTTTCGCCCTGCACGGCTGGCACCAAAGCCATTTAAGGCGACTGTCAAGCCAAATTCGGTTGTGGGTGTTACGGTTGTGGACGTTGTAAAACGGCGTGACAATGTAAATCCAATATCCACACATTCCGTCACATATGCGATGGCCAGACCGGCGCGCGTTGCCTGATTGTCAACAAAATCGTAACGCCAATTTACAGCCCCCTGCCATGATCGGCCTATATCATATTGCGCATCAAAGGCCCATTCGGCCGCATCGCGGGGGCGACCTTCGGTCAAATCGGCTTCAAGAAATGTGTATGTTGTAAATATATTATAGTCTTCTCCTTGCCAGTTTAAGGCCAATTCATTTGATGTGAAATCGAAACTTTGGTCAAAAACCGCCCGGTTTATAATCTGCAATCGTTCCGCCAAAGTTAAATGGGTCATCAAAAGAAAATCGGACCGCGTGCCGTTAAGCCCCGACCCGGCGGTAAATTGCCCTAAATCCGTTTCGCGCACAACAACGCCCCCCGTAACACCAAGCGACCAACCAGATGGATCAATCCGGCTGTAACTTACCCCAATATTGGCGCGCGTGCCTTCTTCGCGTGTGTCTTGGCCGGGGAACCGGTCTAACGCGAAAAGATTGCCTTCATCAAATTCTACGATCGCGCTGTCTTCTACTGGCACAGCACCACCATAGGTTTCAGACCAGACAATTTGCCCAATAGGTTCAATCAGATGCGACACACCATGAACGTTGGTCCGACTCAACGGATAGCGTAACGCAACACTTGTAAAGGGGGTTACCCGCGTTTGTGTTCCGGTTAAACCGGCCCCTTGCTGCGTATTGTAAATATCAGCGTGGATCACACCTTCAAACGCTAATCGCATACCACCAGCAAGAATTGTATCGCGCTGCCAATCAAACGCCCCGCTAATACGGGCAACATCGCGCCCATCCACACCTTCGGTGTTTGAGGCGCGGTAGTATCCACCACCATCCAAACTGATGGTTGCAATACCGCCAACCCCGTGCGGGACAAAGCGTCGTATAATTTCCGCATTGGTAGTTAGGGTTGGCAGGGTTTGGTTTTCAGCCTCTTCTTGTAGCGAGGCAAAATTTGATACACTAAAGGAAAAATAATCGTCGCGGCGTGTGCGGCTAATACGCGCAAAACTTTCTAAAAATGCCTGATCGGGGAACCCATAGGTGGTTAGGTATCCCCTATCGGTCACACTTTCGACGGCGAAATCTAAAACGAAATCATTTTGCAACGCAAACTGACCATCCGCAAATATATATCCGCGCAGACTGTCTTGGGTAAGATCATCGGTGCTAATGGCACCGTTGATTTCAATATCGCCGGTCGAAAAAGCCTGCCGATACCGAAATTCCAATGTGCGGTTTGCTGTGATCCCCAACCAGGGGGTTAGCGTTAAATCAGCATGATCGCCCAATTCAATAAAATAAGGCACACGCAAATGCGTGCCAATTTCATCATCTGAGCGGATTGAGGGCACTAAAAATCCCGTGGTGCGTTCCAATGACGGATCGGGCAACCGCACACGTGGTAAATAAGCGATGGGAACGCCTAACGCACGAAACGTAGCGTCCTCAAAATATAGTTGGCGCGCCTCTTGGTCATGAATTATACGCTGCGCACGGATTTCCCAAAGCGGTGTTGGGTGTTCGGCACATACTTCGCACGTGGACGCAACAATTTTATACGCCTGGGTATAGCGTCCTTCGGCGCGATCAATTCGATTGGCCGCAATTTGAAGTTGCCGATCCAAAACCAACCGCGCGCCACGCAACACACCATCCTGCAAATCGGCCCGCAAATCGGCGAAATCGGCCAGAATGATGGCGCGACCATCGGTATCAACCAACGTTAACGGACCGGTCACTTGGACACGGTCGCGCGGCCCATCATAGGTTACAGACCCGGCGCGCAACCGCGTGCCCTCAAAAAAAATCTCAACGTTACCTGTGGCCGCGATTGTATTGGCATTGCCGTCAAAATCAATTCGATCCGCAATCAGTGTCGCAGGTGGCGCACGATCGGGGGATTGGGCAGCCAAGGGATACCCCCCCAAAAAAACGATTACTAAAGCCAGAATTACGCCCCGAAACAACAGATCAGGATGGAATGCGCGCCGTTTCATCCGTCCTCCGCATTCAAAACCAACCCCAATGCAAAAAGGCTAGCAGCAAAAGGGGGCGTCCAAGCCGCCAAATAAGGGCTAAGCTGCCCCGATTCCCCCAAAACCTGTGCAAACCCTCTTATGAAAAATAACCCAAACCCTAAAAGAATCGCCGCCAAAACCCGAATCCCCGTGCCTCCAAATCGCGTGGGCCGCATACTAAAGGCCGCACCGATCAATACCATCGCTGCCAGCATTATAGGGCTGGACAATTCTATCTGTAACCAAACCCGATGTTGAAGTGCGGCAAAACCGGCCTGATTCAACCGCGCAATGAATGACGGCAATTCATAAATCGGCACAGTTTCTGGATTGCCGAAACTATCGCGGATTTGTTCTCGGGTAAGCATGGATGGTAAGGCCAGATTGGCGAAATCTTGCGCGGCGGCCTGGGGGTTTTGTGCGCCTGCAAATGGCCACCGAATAGCCTGTGAAAGGCGCCATGCACCAGGGGTTAAAACGGCCTCTGCGGCGGTGATGCGATGGACCAAACCGCCCGATGTATCGAACGTGAAAAACGTTGTTCCAAAAAGATGGGTCGCATCGGCATTTGTTCTTTCGGCCCTAATCACAGTTTGGCCACCGGCTGGGTCCCCCTGACGCAGCCATAACCCCTCTGCGCTGACCGAAACGATTTGCCCACCTGCCCCCGAATATTGTGCAGCGCGCAAAGCGTGTCGTTTTTCGGTTACTGCAACAATGGGGTTAAATACAGTGGCCCCCATTATCCCCAATATCATGGCGGTTAAAATAGGCGATAACGCACTTCGCAATGCAGAGCGGCCCGACGCACGCAACACAACAAATTCTGAGCTGCGGGCAAAGCCCAAAAATAAAATTAGCGTCGCCAACAACACAAACAAAGGCATAAGCTCGTAAAGAGTGCCGGGCAGATTTAACAACGCCAATTCTAAAATTGCGCCAAACCCATGATCCGCACCGATATCGCGCACTTGATCGGCCAGATCAATCGGCAAAATAACCGCCACAAAAACGGCAAATACCATAGCAAAAGCGCGTAAAAATCGCCGGGCAAGATAAAGATGTAAAATCATACAACCTTCCGCCGCCAGCTTAATTTTGCGGGCCCAATCATCGCCAACAGACCCAAAATAAACGTGGCCAATGCCGCAACAGCAGGCTGTAAATACGCCATTGGATATAAATCTGCGTTTTGAAAGGCCGTATTTTCCGCAACATTCCAAATCATCTGCACGGGGATCATACACGCAACGGCCAATAAAATTCGCGGCCATACGCCAAAACGCGAAAAATGACCTAACATCAACGCTGTTGCGGCGATCAAAGGTGGAAATATGACAAAAAACGAGCGCGCAATGCGATCATGGCCCGTGAATCGCATTTGTGCCACGGATAGGCCCATACGATCCGCAACGGCCCCATTAGCCATCAGAAGTGTTCTAGTCGAAAGCTCCTCTATATCAGGGCTTCGCGCGCGCTGTTCTTCAATCAATGCGCCCAAATCAAGGGTGAAGTCTTCAAACCGCACAACGGATAATCGGCCTGTTGCGGGTTCAAAGGTTTGGGCACTGCCTGAAAACATTACAATGCGGGGCCCCGTTTCCAACGGCAACAACACTGCGTAAGAGGCGATGTAAGTAATCTCTGTTTGAGGGTCAGACCCATCCTGTAAGAACAGATCACGGAATTCGCCGTCCTCGGTGATGTGGCTAATGTAAACGGTTATTCCGGATGTAGGATGAACAAATTGGCCCGCCCGCAAAAGCCTGCCCGTCACGTCGGCCTGCACATCCTGGCTGCGATCATTGTATTGTGATCGGGCCATGGGCACCAACACATGGCCCAAAATCGCAACGATTATGCCAAGGATTAAGCCAAAGCCCAAAACCGGACGTAATAGGCGCAACGCGCTTGCGCCCGCGGTTTGCAGCACGACCAGTTCACTTTCCCCAATCATGCGATTGAAGGCATAAAGTGTTGCAACAAAAGCTGAAACTGGCAACACCAAAAGTATGATTTGCGGCAGGGTCAGCACACTAAATTCCAGAAAAATCAACAATGTCTGGCCGTCTGCAATAAGCGCATCGAATAAATCAACCGCTTCATTAACCCAATAAACCGCAATTAAAACCAAGCTGAAAAAGCCAAAAAATACGGTCAACTGTGCCAACACATAGCGGTCATATCGCCCAAAAGCGTTCAATTCCCCCGATCTCCCCCTTACAGTATCCCTACGCTTGATCCAGGCAGTTTTTGCAAACCCTTCAAATCGTCTAAGCGAGATTGGATCGCCGTGCGAGTGCGAACTGGCCAATTTGTGGCCTCTACCCTAAAGATATGGTGGATAAGTCGGAATAATGGGTTCATGGAGGCGAAACCTATTATCCCAAAACGCATGTCGAAAATGATGTGAACATGACAAATACCAAACGAAACAAAGGAAATACCCATGACAACACCTGTCACCATTGATTTCACGCACATTGATTTGGATGTTCTAGGTCAAACCGATGGGGCGCTGGCCGTGCTTGTGCCCCCCGATGCGAAACTTGACCGTGCGGCCCGCAGGCTTAACCGGTTGACGCGGGGGGCATTGGTGCGGTTGCTTGAAAATCCCGCCTGGGAAAAGATCACCCCAGGCGACGGCCTGTCGATCGGTTATCCTGCAGGGATGGCGGCCAAGGCATTGCATGTTGTAAAAGTGCCGCGCCAGCCCGATTTAGAAACCGCGCGCAAGGCGGGGGCCACATTGGCCGGTATGATGGGGGCAGATCCGTTGATGTTGGTGGCCGGATCAACGCGACGCATAAACGATGTCGCCCTTGGGTTGTTATTAAAAAGCTACGCTTTTCTGCCCCATAAAACACGCGAAAACGACAACACCCCCAAACCCGTGCAAATCATGGCGGCAGACCCAGAGGCAGCCACCAATGCGCTAACCCCCACAATGGCCGTGGCAGAGGGTGTATTTTTTACACGCGATTTGGTGAACGAACCCGCAAATGTTTTGACAACCGATGAATTTGCGGCACGGCTGGCGGACATGCGCGCCCTAGGTATGGACGTCGAGGTCTTAGAGGAAGACCACTTAACCAGCTTGGGTATGGGTGCGCTTTTGGGCGTGGGCCAAGGATCTGACAACCCGTCAAAGATAGTCGTGATGCATTGGAACGGCGGCGGGGATGACGCGCCGCTGGCACTGATTGGGAAAGGTGTTGTCTTTGATACCGGTGGGATTAGCCTGAAACCCGCCAATGGTATGGAAGAAATGACCATGGATATGGGCGGAGCGGGCGTTGTGGCGGGTGTCCTGCGCACGCTGGCCTTACGTAAAGCGCGGGCAAACGTCGTTGGCGTGGTAGGGTTGGTGGAAAACATGCCCGACGCACGCGCCCAACGCCCGGGCGATGTGGTGACATCCATGAAAGGCGATACGATCGAGGTCATCAATACAGACGCCGAAGGCCGCTTGGTCCTGGCCGATGTGATGTGGTATACACAAGATCGTTTTGCCCCATCCGCGATGATTGACCTAGCCACATTAACCGGCGCAATCATCATTGGATTGGGCCACGAAAATGCGGGCGTGTTTTCCAACAATGATACACTGTGCGATGCGTTTCTGCGCGCCGCGCATTCCGAGGGCGAAGGCGCGTGGCGTTTGCCCATGGGCCAAGCATATGACGACATGCTAAAATCGCGCATCGCCGACATCCGAAACGTCAGCAGCGGGCGCGCGGCAGGGTCGATCACTGCGGCGCAGTTTTTAGGCCGATTTGTTAAGGACGGCACACCATGGATTCACATCGACATCGCCGGAGTGGCGTTTATGTCTAAGGCGACCACCCTATCGCCCAAAGGGGCCACGGGGTGGGGTGTGATGGCGATCGACCGATTGGTGCGCGATCGTTACGAAACGGTGGATTGACCCTTGGGTGCGGTTTATTTTTATCATTTAACCCGCGCACCACTGGAAACCACGTTGCGCGTGCTGTTGGAAAAATCATTGGCCCAAGGGTGGCGTGTGGCCGTGCGGGGGCAAAGCGATGCGATGATGGATCGTTTGGATGAACAGCTTTGGTTGCGGCCAGAGGATGGTTTCTTGCCTCACGGGCGGCCCGGCGGTGCCCATGACGCGGATCAGCCGATCCTACTAACCACTATGCGGGCGGCGGCAAACACCCCCGCTTGTGTGATTAGCGTAGAGGGCGCCACCATATCGCCCGATGAAATCGCGCCGCTGCAGCGGGCTATGATTTTATTCGATGGCCACGACGAAAGCGCCGTGCAAACCGCGCGTGGGCAATGGAAAACGATCACCGATGCGGGGTTTGCCGCACAATACTGGTCCGAGGCCGCGGGAAAATGGGAAAAAAAGGCAGAAAAAACGGTATAAGTTTCCGCCGCTAAAGCGTTGCGTGCCGTGCGCCCGCCCCGCGTTCTATCGCCGCTGCATGTAATCGATCAATGTTCAAAACGTGGCGCATTTCCTCTAAAAACCGCAATTCGGGTTGGGTCAATGCACCATCGGC
>CALFSY010000142.1 GCA_937916365.1 uncultured Jannaschia sp.
TAGATAAAGAATTTTTTATTTTATTATAAAATCATTTATTACGGATAATTAAGCTTTTAGGAGCTCTTATGGTGTCTAAAAAATCTACCTGGCAGAAAAATAAAAAGCAAGATTCACCACGATTAAATAATACATTTTGGATTTTTGGTCTGCACGCAGTGCGCGATGCGTTACGTAACCCCAAGCGGGAAAAGATGCGGCTTTTAGTAACAAAAAACGCATTACAAAAGTTAACTGTAGAGATTGCCGAAGCACATATAGAACCAGAAATCGTTGATCCAAGAAAATTACCCTCAGTCTTTGATCTAGATTCTGTTCATCAAGGTGCAATGTTAGAGGTCAGACCACTTAATTGGGAATCTTTAGAATCAATATTAACGCCAATTTATCCTACAGATAAGATCATTTTACTTGATAGAATTAATGACCCACAAAATGTGGGTGCTATACTTCGCTCTGCACACGTTTTTGGTGCACGCGCTGTCATAGCACCCGAGCGATATGCCGTTCGCGAAACAGGTGCACTTGCAAAGTCTGCCTCTGGTGCATTAGAGAAACAACCCTATTTGTGCATACGAAACTTAGGCGAGACAATCGTTAAGTTAAAAAACTTAGGCTATTTATGCCTGGGGTTAGATGAAACCGGATCAGAAAGTTTGCATGATTTTACACACTACATGTTAGATCAACCTGTGGCATTTATTTTAGGGTCAGAAGGATCGGGGTTACGAATGCGAACGAAATTGCTATGTGATAAACTAGTTCATATTGCAACGAATAATAACTTCACATCCCTAAATGTTTCGAACGCAGCGGCGATTGCATTATATACTCTAACTTTTAAAGGAAAGTCTAACTTTTAGAGTTGTAAAGATAGCTACTTATTCATATTGTGGTCTCCCACAAACATTGAAACTAACTGCACGCGAAGGATGTGAATTAGCCTGTGGTGCGTGTGTGCGCATTTACATGAAGTGAAATGGCTAAAAAAGAGATCATTACAAATAATGAAAACTAAAAATTATGGAGATACTTATTCAATATTATTTTAAATACCTTACATAAAGCTTTGGATACTTGTGTGAATAAAAATATGAATAAAATTACTCAATAAAATTTAGATTTTAATCTATAGATTTATAAACATATTATAAGTTATACTAAGATATATTATATCTTACAAATATCTAAAAAAATCAATATTTTACAATGTTTATAATTTTAGTGATAACCTCTTAGAACTGTTATCCACTATTAATCTATCTGTAACATCCATAATTATAATAAAAATATATCTTTACTTGACATAACATTAAGATAACTTTATTTATGAAAAGTGCTTTTTTGACTCTAAAATAAAAATACAGTCAGAAAAGTAATTTCCTACCCAAAATTTGGATTCTAATATGATGGAAATGACACTTAAGCTTTCAGACTTGAAAGCAAAATCACCCAAAAATCTTTTAGATATGGCTGAAGAGTTAGAGATAGAAAATGCTTCCACGATGCGGAAGGGTGAGATAATGTTTGAAATTTTGAGGGAACGGGCAGAAGAAGGATGGGAAATTTCAGGAGATGGCGTTTTAGAGGTTTTACAAGACGGTTTTGGATTCTTAAGATCACCAGAAGCGAATTATCTTTCTGGTCCAGACGATATTTATGTATCACCTGAAATGATTAGAAAACATTCTTTACGCACAGGAGACACAGTTGAAGGTGTTATATCAGCCCCGAATAATACGGAAAGATATTTTGCATTAGTTAAAGTTCAAATCATAAATTTTACTGATCCTGGAAAATCTAAGAATAAAATAGCTTTTGATAACTTAACGCCTCTATATCCAGATGAGCGCATTACTATGGAATTAGAGGATCCATCGATAAGGGATAAATCGTCACGTGTTATAGATCTTATTTCACCGATCGGTAAAGGACAAAGATCTTTAATCGTTGCACCACCACGGACTGGTAAAACTGTTCTATTACAAAACATTGCGACATCGATAGAAAAAAATCATCCTGAGTGCTATTTGATTGTCCTTTTGATAGATGAAAGGCCAGAAGAAGTAACAGATATGCAGCGATCTGTTAAGGGTGAGGTTATTTCATCAACATTTGATGAACCAGCATCTCGCCATGTTGCGGTTTCTGAAATGGTTATAGAAAAAGCTAAGCGCTTGGTCGAAAATAAATGGGATGTTGTTATCCTTCTTGATTCAATAACGCGCCTTGGCAGAGCCTTTAATACAGTTGTTCCCAGCTCTGGTAAAGTTTTGACAGGTGGGGTGGACGCAAACGCACTGCAAAGACCAAAGAGGTTTTTTGGCGCAGCCCGAAATATAGAGGAAGGGGGTTCGTTAACAATAATTGCTACAGCCCTTATTGACACGGGGAGTCGTATGGATGAAGTCATATTTGAAGAATTCAAAGGCACAGGTAATTCAGAAATTGTTTTGGATCGCAAAATCGCCGACAAACGTGTTTTCCCCGCGATAGATATATTGAAATCAGGAACTCGAAAAGAGGACTTATTGGTCGATAAAATTGATCTTCAAAAAACTTATGTTTTGCGTCGTATTTTAAATCCAATGGGAACAACAGACGCGATTGAATTTTTATTATCCAAATTAAAACAAACCAAAACGAATTCAGAATTTTTCGATTCTATGAACGCTTAGCATACATAGAAATGGACACTATCTTTGCTTTGGCAACACCTCATGGTAAGTCAGGTATTGCTATAATAAGGATTTCGGGACCTGAATCTTTTCGAATTTCTAGTATTTTGACACGATCATCGCCTGCCTTTGGCAAATTTCAATATACATCATTTTTTGATAAAGATGGTTTAGTTTTTGATAAAGGCCTAGTTTTAGCTTTCAAAGCTCCATCGAGCTTTACAGGAGAGGATGTAGTTGAATTTCATGTTCACGGTAGTTTAGCCATTATTACAAAAATGGAAAACTTAATCTATGAAACGAGTTACGCACGCCCCGCTAAAAATGGAGAGTTTACAAGACGTGCCCTAACCAATGGCTGTATAAATTTGATACAAGTTGAAGCTTTGGGGGACTTGTTAGAAGCAGAAACTGAACTTCAATTGAAGCAAGCGCAAATTACCCTGAATGGTAATTTGCACGCTTTTATACATGATTTAAGAACTAAAATCCTAACCGTTTCTGCATTGTTAGAAGCAAACATTGATTTTGCGGATGAAGATATTCCCGAACATTTATTGCCTAATGTAAGTAAAGAATTACAAGATATTCTATCAGTTATCAAACAACAAATTATTGGGAGTTATGTTAATGAACGTATTAAAACAGGTTTTGAAGTCGCGCTAATAGGACCACCAAATTCTGGTAAATCGACGTTGTTGAATTATATTGCCGGCCGTGATGTTGCTATTACATCTAATGTTTCAGGAACGACCCGTGACATAATTGAAATCCAAACTGATCTTTGGGGGATGTCCGTTACGTTTCTTGATACAGCCGGTTTGCGTAAAACCGATGATACAATCGAATCAATAGGAATAAATCGCGCTGTATCTAGGGCTAAATCTGCGGATTTACGTATCTTTCTACAAGATAAAGGGCACCCTTTACCTTTTTTAAATCCGAAAAAAGATGATTTGATTCTTACCCCAAAGATTGATCTAATCTCTGCCTCGGACGGTGTTTCCGGATTAACGGGACAAGGGGTTGATACAATGCTCCATACTGTGCATCAGACATTGACAAGGCGTTTGTCTAGTTCATATGTTGCAACCCATGCTAGGCATCGTATGGCCTTACAATCAGCCGAAAAAACTCTTTCAGAGGCCCTAAGTTTAACTTCTGTTTCCTCTCCTGAGATCGAAATTATAGCCCATTATGTGAGGAATTCGGTTATTTATTTAGACGAATTAATTGGGACAGTTGGTGTTGAGGATGTCCTCGGAGAAATCTTTTCTAGATTTTGCATAGGTAAATAGGAGTGTTTCACGTGAAACATTTTGATTATGATGTTATTGTTATTGGTGGGGGGCACGCAGGAACAGAGGCAGCCTATGCTGCTGCACGATGCGGTGCGCGAACGGCACTGGTAACTTTAAGACAAGATGATATTGGCGTGATGTCGTGTAACCCCGCGATCGGTGGTCTTGGCAAAGGTCATTTGGTTCGTGAAATAGACGCTTTTGGTGGTTTGATGGGTCTAGCAGCAGATCAGTCTGGTATTCAATTTAGGCTTTTGAATCGCCGCAAAGGCGCGGCAGTGCAAGGCCCGAGAGTACAGTCAGATCGTAAGTTATATAAATTAGCCGCTCAAAATTTATTGCATTCCCAAAAACACGTTCGAATCATAGAAGCAGAAGTGAAAGATCTTTACCTAAAGGGTGGTCATATAGCAGGTATTGTTTTGAGTGATGATTCCATCATTAAAGCGCAATCGGTCGTTTTATGCACCGGAACTTTCTTAAATGGCGTAATTCATATTGGGACAAATAGAAAATCCGGTGGGCGCTTGGGTGATAGGGTGCCAACCACCTTAGCAGATCGATTAAAAAATTTGGGATTAAAATTTGGACGTTTGAAAACCGGAACACCGCCACGCCTTTCCAAAGCATCCATCGATTGGTCAGTTTTAGAAATGCAGCCAGGCGATACCGATCCAACAATGTTTTCTTTTCTTTCCGATGCCCCGACTGTTGGTCAGATATCATGTGGCATCACCCATACAAACCCACAAACCCATGAAATTATCCGTAAAAATCTTTTATCATCTGCCATGTATGGCGGTCATATCGAGGGAAACGGTCCAAGATATTGCCCATCTATTGAAGATAAGATCGTAAGATTTGCCGATAAACAAAACCACCAGATTTTCGTAGAACCTGAGGGTTTGGATAGTGATTTAGTATATCCAAACGGCATCTCCACATCATTGCCTGCTGATGTACAGCATTCTTATGTTCGATCTATTAAAGGATTCGAAAATGCTGAAATTGTGCAACCTGGATATGCCATAGAATACGATTATATTGATCCACAGATTTTAGATAGAACGCTACATTTATTGGCTCTTCCTGGCTTGTTCCTTGCCGGGCAGATAAATGGAACAACCGGGTATGAAGAAGCCGCAGCCCAGGGTTTGGTTGCCGGGCTTAATGCCGCACATAGGGCATTATCGCGTGATCCCATCGTGTTTGGCCGAGACAAAGCGTATATCGGTGTCATGATCGACGATCTTGTCACAAAGGGCGTTAGTGAACCATATCGTATGTTTACCTCCCGCGCGGAATATAGATTGCACTTACGTGCAGATAATGCAGATCAAAGATTAACACCATGGGCAGAAAAACTTGGGATACTTTCTGATCGGCGCATTCGTGTTTTTCATGAGAAACGCAAAGATTTGCGAAAAGGGAAGCAGATTTTGTCAGGTGTGCATTTTAGCCCTCAACAGGCGCAAGCTTACAAACTTCCGGTTAACCAGGATGGAAAACGTCGCACTGGTTTAGATCTTTTAACTTTCCCAGATATTTCAATAAAAGATCTAACACCTCTTTTCCCAGATCTGGCGTCTGTTCCTTTGCCCATTCAGCGTCAGCTAAAAATAGAGGCCACCTATCAAACATATATTGATCGTGAGGCGCACAGGATTGCCGCTCTGCAACGGGATGAAAATAAAAAAATCCCTATAGATTTTAATTATCTAGCATTATCCAGCCTGTCGACGGAACTCAAAGAAAAACTTACCCACGTTAAACCAGAAACTTTAGGTCAGGCCAGTAGGGTTGAAGGTATGACACCCGCCGCCCTGGCCCTTATATTGACAAAAATATTAAGCCATACCAAAGAATCGCGACAGTCTGCATGATTTCTTCTTTAGATTTGAAGGGATTGCCTAATGTTTCATGTGAAACAATGGAACGTTTGAGAACCTATCAATCCCTCTTGTTAAGATGGCAGCAAACAATAAATTTAGTGTCGGAAAGAAGTTTACCAGACATTTGGGATCGGCATTTTCGTGATTCCGCGCAATTACTTATTCATATCCGCAAGGATTCGACGTACTGGCTTGACCTTGGATCAGGGGCTGGTTTCCCCGGTCTTGTCTGTGCTATCATCGCGGCGGAAATTTATCCGCATCTAAAATTTGGCCTCATCGAAAGCGATGCGCGCAAGTGTAGTTTTATGAATGAGGTTTTGCGCCAAACCGCAACAAAGGCTATCGTTTTCAATCAAAGAATAGAAAACGTATCTAATCAACGTGCTGATATCGTTTCTGCCCGCGCGCTGGCACCGTTACATCGATCTTTGATATTTGCTACACAACATTTAGCGACTGGTGGCACCTGTTTATTTCCAAAAGGTATCCGGTTCAAAGAGGAACTTGCAATGATCCAAACAACCTGGCAAATGAATTTTGATGTGATTCCAAGCCAAACGTGTGCCGAATCCGTTATCCTTAAATTCACCAATATTTGCCATGACTGAGCTTAAAAATCCAAAAATTATTGCCATTGCCAATCAAAAAGGGGGCGTTGGGAAAACAACAACGGCTATCAATCTGGGCTCTGCGATGGCGCGTGTTGGAAAATCCGTGTTAATTATAGATATTGATCCGCAGGGGAATGCGTCCACCGGGCTTGGCCTTGGGGCGGAGGACCGTATCTTAACTACATATGACCTTTTGTTGGATGGTGTAGGCCTTGATGAAATTGTTCGCCCAACACGTATCGATGGCCTTTATATTGCACCTGCAACAACTGATTTAAGCTCAACAGACATGGAAATGATTGAAAAATCAAACCGCGTATTTTTATTGAAAGAGGCCCTAAAAACTACAGCATTACAAAAATACGATTTTGTTTTTATTGATTGTCCGCCTTCGCTTAACCTTTTGACTGTAAATGCTTTAACTGCGGCGCATACAATCCTGGTGCCATTACAGTCAGAATTTTTTGCTTTAGAAGGGTTATCGCAGTTAATGTTAACCATACGTGAGGTTCGAGAAACCGCAAATCCGAACCTTAGGATCGAAGGCATTGTTATAACGATGTATGATCATCGCAATAATTTAAGCAAACACGTGGAACAAGATGCCCGTGAAAACCTTGGTGCATTAGTATTGAAAACACGTATTCCGCGGAATGTGCGTTTAAGCGAGGCACCATCCCATGCCATGTCTGTCATTGATTATGATCCAAAATCCACGGGCAGCCAGGCTTACATGGATTTAGCCGACGAATTGCTGATGCGGCAAACCAATCCCCAGGTGGAGCCCGCATAGAATGGCCCTAAAAAACGATCGCAAAGGTCTTGGTCGTGGCTTGTCGGCCTTAATGGCAGATATAGAACATGCCCCGGCAGGGGCGAACCCCGCCAAAACATTAAACATTGGGGAAAGGTTGGTTCCCATTGATCAGATTTTTGCAAACCCCGATCAACCCAGGCGGGCATTTTCCGAAGATGCGCTAGATGAGCTTACCAAATCCATTCATGAAAAAGGTATAATTCAACCCCTAATTCTAAGACCCTATGGCGCACACGCTGATCAATACCAAATTGTGGCAGGTGAACGCCGGTGGCGTGCGGCACAAAAGGCACAACTGCATGAAGTGCCAGCAATCATACGTGATTTCAATGACTCAGAGGTCTTAGAAGTTGCGATCATTGAAAATATCCAACGCACTGACCTTAACCCTATGGAAGAAGCGCAAGGATACCGGCAATTAATTGATCGCTTTGGCCACACACAAGATCAACTTTCCAAAGCTATGGGCAAAAGCCGCAGCCATATTGCAAACCTCATGCGCCTGTTATCTTTGCCCGATGATGTGCAAGACTTTGTGCGTGATGGCACCCTGACCGCCGGACACGCCCGTGTATTGGTTACCCAAGATAACCCATATGAGCTGGCTAAAAAAATTATGGCACAAGGTCTTTCGGTGCGAGAGGCAGAAAATTTATTAAAATCAATAAAATATGATAAAAAAACAAAAAAACCTAAACCCAATAAAGACGCCGATACATTGGCATTAGAAAGCGATCTAAGCGCGGCCCTGGGCATGAGTGTGCGTATTGATCATGATGGTGACACCGGAAAAGGGCGGCTTTTGGTGCAATATAAGGATTTGCAGGGCCTGGATGATTTGATGCGGCTTTTGGGGGGCGATACTAAAATAGTTCCCCATTAAACGATTAATAACTCTTTCAAAATTGCATTTAGAACCCGCCGCCCACTGGTGGTTGTTTTGACATGGCGATCCTCAACCACAATCAAATTTAAATCTGTCAAAAAAGACAATTTGATCGGATCTAAATCGCGACCACCAAGACTTTTGTAACGGTGCATATCGCAGCCTTCGCTTAGGCGTAGCGACATCATAATGTATTCCTGCGCGTGCATATCGGGCGTTAAATGTTGCCGTGCTATTTCACCATTTCCTTTTATTTCAATGTGTTGTAGCCATTTCATAGGTGAAAGCACAGTTTCGGTGGCTATACGGCAACCCCCTGTCGTTAATCGACCATGTGCGCCTGGGCCGATTCCGGCGTAATCACCGCCGCGCCAATAGATTAAATTATGCCGCGCCTCTTGCCCCGGGTGTGCGTGATTTGACACCTCATATCCAAATAATCCGGCCGCTGTGCACGCATCTTGGGTAATGTCATACATGTCTGCTGCGGCGTTTTCCTCGGGTAACCCTGGTAATTTACCGTTCCTAAATCTAACGCCGAACGATGTTTTTTCCTCTATGGTCAATTGGTAAAGCGATACATGCCCCGCATTCATGTGTAATGCTTGGTCAAGTTCTGCCTTCCATGCCTTTGGTGTTTGATATTGACGTGCATAAATCAGATCAAAACTAACCTGATCGAAACATTTTTGTGCAATATCAAATGCGCTAATCCCTTCCTTTGCGGTATGTAACCGGCCCAGGCGGCATAGGTCGGCATCGTTTAGGGCCTGAATCCCCAACGATATTCGATTAACGCCTGCATCGCGAAACGCCTGAAATTTGGCGATTTCAACAGATGTCGGATTTGCTTCAAGCGTTACTTCAAAATCGTTGCTAACGATCCATGTCGCACGGATATTTTCCAATAGGGTTGCCACAGTTTCCGGCAACATTAACGAAGGCGTTCCTCCGCCAAAAAACACGCTGCTTAAAACGCGACCCTTTGTTTCAAAGGAAATCCGTTCTATTTCGGATTGATAAGCATTTGCCCATCGGGTTTGGTCAATATGTTCCGCAACGTAACTGTTAAAATCGCAATAGGGGCACAGGGCCTGACAAAACGGCCAATGGATATACAGCCCAAACCCGCTGTTTTTCCAATCGTCACTTCTCAAAGGCGACTACCAATTTTTGAAATGCTTTTGCTCTGTGGCTCATCGCGTTTTTTTCCGCTGGAGGGATCTCGGCAAAGGTTTGATTGTAACCATCGGGTTGGAAAATTGGATCATACCCGTGCCCCTGTATCCCCCGCATGGGCCATACAATTTGCCCCTCAACCACACCTGTAAAAACTTTATCGTGCCCGTCAGGCCAAGCTAAAACCAACGTGCATTGAAACCTAGCGGTGTGGGGGTGCGGGGCGTTTATATGGGCCAGCGCATTTTGAACCCGTTGCATGGCCATGGCAAAATCTCGCCCCGTTGGTGTTTCGGCCCAATCGGCGGTGTAAACCCCAGGTGCCCCGCCAAGGGCGTCGATTATCAAACCGCTATCGTCGGCCAACGATGGCAAACCCGTTACTTGAGCCGCGGCATGGGCTTTGATTCGGGCGTTTTCTAGGAATGTTTTTCCGGTTTCGTCTGGCTCTGGCAGATTGTGGTCCTTCGCAGTTTCGATGAAAATTTCAAATGGTCTTAAAAGATCAATGATTTCACCCAATTTCCCTTGGTTGTGGGTTGCGATCACCAATTTGTTTTCCGAAAATCCCTTCACATCAGCCAACCGCCGCTGTTTGCATTTTAATAAGGGTATCAATGCCTTTGCTGGCTAATCCATACAAAGACTCAAATTGTGCGCGGCTAAATGGTGCGCCCTCTGCGCTGGCCT
>CALFSY010000143.1 GCA_937916365.1 uncultured Jannaschia sp.
GGTATACCTCAATCCCCGATGCGGGCGATATGATGGCGGAAATTGATCGCCGCCTTGCGCTGTGCGACACAGGTTTGATGTTTCCTTTCACACAGTTGGATGCCACCGGCACCCCCGTGGGGATGACCACCTATATGAACATTGATCATATGTCGCCGCGTGTTGAAATTGGATCCACCTGGTTGGCATCGCATGTGCAACGTGGGCCAATGAATACCGAGGCAAAGCATCTATTGCTGACCCATGCGTTTGAGGTGTGGAAATGTCTGGCAGTTGAATTTCGGACCCATCGCCTGAACCATCAATCACGCCGTGCCATTGAACGTTTGGGCGCGCAACTTGACGGTATTTTACGGGCTCACATGCGTATGCCCGATGGCACGTTGCGCGATACGGCCGTGTATTCCATCACCGCCCCCGAATGGCCCACGATCAAAAACCACCTGGATTGGTTGATCGCCAAACCTAGGTAGGCATTCCCACCCATCGAATATCGCCGCGGCCCCTTGCCTAGGGGCACTTTGGCCCGTATCACGCCAGGGCACCGCCCCCAAGGAATCCGGATCATGCCCATTCTTGTGATGAAATTCGGCGGCACGTCGGTGGCCACGCTTGACCGAATTCGCCGCGCCGCGAAACGTGTAGGGCGTGAGGTCGCGGCGGGCTATGACGTGATCGTTGTGGTTTCGGCCATGGCGGGCAAGACCGATGAATTGGTGGGCTGGGTCGAAGATACCGGCCCCTTGTTTGATGCCCGCGAATACGACGCCGTTGTCTCGTCAGGCGAAAATGTAACCGCCGGTTTGATGGCGTTAACCTTACAGTCCATGGATGTGCCCGCGCGCAGTTGGCAGGGTTGGCAGGTGCCGGTGCAAACCACCGCCGCCCATGCCAGCGCGCGGATCAACGCGATCCCCCCCGCCAATATCATGGCCAAATTCGGCGATGGAATGCGCGTGGCTGTTATCGCCGGGTTTCAGGGCCTTAGCCCCGAGGGGCGGATTACCACGTTAGGGCGCGGCGGGTCGGACACAACCGCGGTGGCCTTTGCCGCAGCTTTTGATGCGGAACGTTGCGACATTTATACCGATGTAGACGGCGTTTATACCACCGATCCACGCATTACGGCCAAGGCGCGAAAACTTGAAAAAATCGCGTTTGAAGAAATGTTAGAACTCGCCTCGTTAGGGGCAAAAGTTTTGCAAACACGTTCGGTCGAATTGGCGATGCGCTATAATGTGCGGTTGCGTGTGTTGTCGAGTTTTGAAGAAATGTCAGATAAAGCGGGCACATTGGTGTGCGCGGAGGATGAGATCATGGAACAAAACGCCGTGGCCGGGGTGGCCTATTCGCGGGAAGAGGCGAAAATGACCCTAACCCAAGTTGAAGATCGCCCTGGCATTGCCGCCGCTATTTTTGGGCCTTTGGCCGAGGCCGGGGTGAATGTGGACATGATCGTGCAAAACGTGTCCGCAGGCGGCACCACAGATGTAACCTTTTCCTGCCCTGTGCGTGACGTTGATCGCGCCAATGCTGCATTGACCGCCGCGCGCACCGCAGGCGATGTGACGTTTGCCACACTGTTGGCCGATACCGATGTGTGCAAGGTGTCGATCGTAGGCATCGGTATGCGCAGCCACGCCGGCGTTGCGGCCAAGATGTTTCAAACCCTGCGCGACGAAGGCATCAACATCCGGGTCATCACCACTTCGGAAATTAAGGTCAGCGTGTTGGTTGACCGCAAATATATGGAATTGGCCGTTCAGGCCCTGCACGATGCGTTTGGGTTGGATAAGGTTGCATAGGTTTCATCGGGTTTGACCTTTCGCTCCGGTCAAATTGTATCCACAGATATGCCATGCGGTGGGTGGCTATCATACAAGATTGCGAAAATTGCCCCTTTGCTAAATGGTATGTGCCGTTGCACCCCGCCACTGTGTCGCGGTATGTTCGCACCTTAAACAAAGTTGATTAAACAATGGTGCCTATGACGCAAGGACCCGTCACCGAAAGCCGCAAATTGCTGAGCCGTCTACAGGCCGTGATGGCCGAGGCCGCGCAGGGGCAAGAACGGTTGGACCGCATCACCCATCTGATCGCCGATTCAATGGGGGTTGAGGTGTGTTCGATTTACCTGTTGCGTGATTCCGATACGTTAGAGTTGTGCGCGACCCAAGGTTTGGCGCAGGCCGCCGTGCACGTTACCCGTATGCGGATGGGAGAGGGGTTGGTGGGCCGTGTGGCGCGTAAGGCCCGCCCCATCAACACCGCCAATGCCCCCGCCGAACGCGGATTTCGGTATATGCCCGAAACGGGGGAAGAACAGTTTTCAAGTTTCCTAGGTGTGCCCGTGCAACGCTTGGGCGAACGTCTGGGCGTGTTGGTTGTGCAATCAAAAGACGCGCGCGCCTTTTCCGATGATGAAGTTTACGCGCTTGAGGTTGTGGCCATGGTCATCGCAGAAATGACCGAACTGGGCGCCTTTGTGGGCGATAGTGCCGCATTGCGCGCGCGCCATAAGGCGCAGGTCACACTAAAAGGCGGATGCGCACAGGAAGGCACGGCCATGGGCCATGTCTGGCTACATGAACCGCGCGTTGTGGTGACAAAACCCGTGGCTGACGATCCCGCCGCCGAAACCGAACGTTTGGGCCAGGCCATTGCACAGTTGCGCCAGAATATCGACCAAATGCTGATCCATGCCCCCACTTGGGAAACGGAACAGCGCGATGTGATCGAAGCGTATCGCATGTTTGCGCATTCCCCCGGTTGGATGCGCCGGATGGAGGCAGATATTGCGCGTGGCCTATCGGCCGAGGCCGCCGTGGAAAAAGAACAATCCCAAGCACGCGCACGTATGGAAACGGTATCAGACGCCTATTTACGCGACCGTCTGTATGATCTTGACGATTTATCCAACCGTCTTTTGCGTCTTTTGACAGGGCAGGGCGCAGATACCGGAGCGGATTTGCCCAACGATCCGGTGTTGGTGGCGCGCAATATCGGCCCGGCAGAATTGTTAGACCATGGGCGGCGCCTGCGCGGTGTGGTGTTAGAGGAAGGGTCGGTAGGCAGTCATGCGGCCATCGTAGCGCGTGCATTGGCGATTCCGTTGGTAATATACGCCAAACGGATCACAACAGAGGCGTTGAATGGCGATCCCATCCTGATTGATGGGGATCATGGGGTTGTTCACCTTAGACCTGAGGAGTCGGTGACCACAGCGTTTCGTGACAAATTGGCCATGCAGGCGCGGGCGCAGGAACGCTATGCCTCGATCCGCGATAAACCGGCACAGGCGTTGTGTGGGACGATTGTATCCTTGCACATGAACGCGGGGCTTATGGCCGATTTACCGTCATTGTCATCGTCGGGGGCCGAAGGCGTGGGATTGTTTCGCACTGAATTGCAGTTTCTAACACGGAATAAGGTGCCGCGCCGTGGTGAATTGGCCGCGCTTTATGCCCGCGTGTTGGACGCCGCAGGGGGGCGGCGTGTTGTGTTTCGCACGCTTGACATCGGATCGGATAAGGTTTTGCCCTATATGAAACGGCAAGAAGAACCCAACCCTGCCCTGGGATGGCGTGCCATAAGGGTGGGTTTGGATAAACCCGGCGTGATGCGGATGCAGTTGCAGGCATTGATCCGTGCGGCACAGGGGCGGCCCTTGACCGTGATGTTTCCGTTTGTGGCACAATTTGATGAATTTATCCGCGCTCGCGACCATGTATTGCGCGAGGTTGATCGTGAATCTGCCTTGGGCCATGTGTTGCCGGAAAAATTGGAAATCGGGGCGATGTTGGAAACGCCGAGCCTGGCGTTTGCGCCACGACGATTTTTTGAAACGGCCGATTTTGTGTCGATCGGGGGCAATGACCTGAAACAATTTTTTTATGCGGCGGATCGGGAAAATGAAAATGTGCGGCGGCGTTACGACACACTAAACGTTTCTTTTCTGAACTTTATCGAACAAATTGCACAGCGATGCGCAGACACCAACACACCGCTTAGCTTTTGCGGCGAAGATGCCGGGCGCCCGATTGAGGCGATGTGTTTCGCCGCCATTGGGTTGCGGGTATTGTCGATGCGCCCGGCCTCTATCGGGCCGGTTAAATCGTTGTTGCGGCGCGTCGATCTGCGTGAGGCACGTGGTATTATCGATAAGGCGCGTGTATCGGGCGCCGCGTCGGTTCGTTCTGCCGTAATGGATTGGGCGCGCGATCAGGGATATATGTTATGACGGTTTGCGGCATGGGCATTGGGGCGAACGTGCGCGATGGTGTGGGCGCGTTCCATTATCATCTAACATCAAAACCATATGCCAAATGGCAAAATCTCCAGGATGCAGAGTAAGAGTATGAACCACCCCAGTATTAAATTTCAGGATGTTTTACGCGATGCCGTGCAATCGTTATTTGGCACAAATCCGTCGGCCCAAGAAATTATAGACGCTTATCCCACCGCCCATATGACGGGAACGGTGGCGATCCAAACGGGGGGTGGAACGTTTTTCGATTTGTTTGCGAAAAAGGGTCGCGACGAATGGAAAGAGGTTGAAAAACTCATCGCGCATTTCAAAGATAAAGGTATTAAACAATCCGCCCTTATCCGGGGTGATTTTTTATTTGGATATGAACCGCAACCTTACGATGTTATTCGTGCCATGGTATTTGAATATGCTGAAATGGGCATGAATGTTTTACAAAACTTTCATGGCATGAATGATGCGCGATGCTTGGTTGGTGTGGCTAAAGCGGTGCAAGAGGCGCAAAATGCCGGCCATGATATTATTGCCCAAGGCACATTATGTATTGAAGACAACCCCAATATCACCATCGAAGGCTGTGTGCAATTTGCGCAGGATTTGGTTGATATGGGGCATCGGGGATTTTACCTAAAATCCGCCAGCGGTTGTTTGAACCCCGATTTTGTATATGGGTTGACGGGGATTTTATGCGATCAATTTCCCGATCATGATATCACCATTCATGCCCATTCGACCTATGGTCAGGCGCCCGCCTGTTATATGGCCGCGGCGCAGGCGGTTATTGCCCGCAATAAAACAATCACAATGGATGTGCAGCATCCGGCGTTATCGGGGTCAACATCCCACCCTAGTATGAATAAAATGGTAGGCCTGATCCAAAATCATCCCGATAGTAGGATCAAGGAAAATGCGCCACACTTAAATGTTCATGCCATTAAGGAAAGTATGCAAAGTTTATTTGCCCTACGTTTTCGGTATCGGGCGTTTGAGTCATCGTATAACCGTGATTTGGTGGATGCGATGTATGGCGCACGCGCGCCTGGTGGGGCCTCTGCCACATTAAAATCTATTCCAGGTCTTGTTGAAAACTTAGGCCGTTTATTAGGATCGGATGACACTCCGGCCGATTGGGATACCATTCAAATTGAAATCTATAAAATGCAAAACGCGATATTGGATGATTTAGGGCAACCAACACAAGTTACCCCTTATGCGGCGAATACCACCGGTCAGGCGGCCATATCATTATGGCATAAATTAGAGGGGCGCGATAAATATCATACCTTATACTCGGGTATTGCCAATTATCTGGTAGGGCGCCACGGGCGTATTCCGCCAAGTGTGCACCCCAAATTAATTCAACAAGCACTAAGGATGAAAAATTTAACCCATACAGAGGACTATATAAAATCCACCGAACGACCCAACGGATTTGCAAAAGCAAAAGAAAACTTAACGACAGCAGGCATAACATTCCCCCATATTCGCCAAATTCTATCTGCAGCCTTATTAAAAGATGCCGGTGCGTTTAATGCCATGGATCATATTGTGGCATGTCATAATGGGGCGAATGTGCCGCAAGAGCCACCGGTTTTACCCTACTATGCCCAATCACCGCGTCCTATGCCCCGATCGGACGGCACCGGATATAATCGTGATGTCCGTGACGCGGTGTATATGATCGGCGGTTATCCAAAATTGCAAGAAATCGCCGAACGTGTCTTACACCTAAAACAATTAGCAGATGATCGTTATATTTTCCCTGTGGGCGAAGAAGACTTGAAACAAGAATGGTATAATGCAAATATTGCCCGCCTGACGACCATCTTAAACGATATTCCCAAGATATTGGAAAAGGCGGATTTTTCCCCCGGTCAACAATTGGCCATGCAAAGCGGTTGGAGCCAAAATAACATTCACGCCGCTATTCAAGATGCTGTGGATCAAAAAGGGCGTGGTTTGTATATGTTTATGGTGAATGCCGTGGGGGCATATACCGCGACCCATCCGTTTTCGGGCTCAAACGATATGATACCCGCGCCTGTCGCGCCGGTATCGGTGTCAAACACGTGACTGACGTTAAAAGTTAAAATAAGTTTAGATGCGGGCCTTAATCTATGCCTTCCACAACAATGATGATGCTTTCGGCGGAACGCCGCCGAATTTCGGCAACCTCTTGATACGCGGGATCATGATAGGCCTTTAGCGCGGCTTCGTAACTGGGAAATTCGATCACAACGTGGCGTGACAATGTCGTGCCTTCCATCACCTGTGCCTGCCCGCCGCGCACGACGAACCTGCCGCCCAGGGCCAACAATATCGGTGTATCCCGTTCGATATATTCCCGGTAAACATCCGCGTTTTGAACCGTAATATGACCGATGATATAACCTTTCGGCATGGTTTCCACCTTTCACGTTCCGGACGGGGTGCCCCATCAATCGTGGTTTTCATCTGCGTTTGAACGATGGACCATTCACCCCCGTTTCTCAAATGCATAACATCTTGCCTAACTCGCCCCATTCACGTAGGCAATACAAATAATTAACCTATCGCAACGGTGGTATATCCTACCCTGACCGATCCTTCGCACATGCCGGCCAACGCCGATGATGGCACAAATGCCTTACATTTGATTAAGCGCTTATGGCGTGATCACGTGTTACGACACTGGCCGCTTTTGTTGGCGGCGGCGGTGCTTATGACTGTTGAGGGTGCGGCCCTGGGTGGGTTTGCCTGGTTCATACGCCCTTTGTTTGATGATCTGTTTTCTGCGGAAACCTTGGATGGTGTGGCGTGGGTGGCCTTTGCAATTGCGGGGCTTTTCATTTTGCGTGCCGCCGCCGGATTTATGCAACGCCTTATGGTTGTGTCCGTGGGGTTACGTGTGACGAATGCTTTGCAGTTGCGATTGGCGCGCCATCTTTTGGGCCTGGATATGCGGTTTTTCCACGATAATTCACCCGGCGCATTGATCGAACGGGTGCGGGGGGATACGGGGGCGCTTCAAAATCTGGCCTCGGGGGCAGTGATGTCTTTGGGGCGGGATACGATTGCAGTTATTTCGTTGCTGACCGTGATGGTTCTCAATGATTGGCGCTGGACATTACTAGCCTTAGTGGGGGTGCCCATTTTGGTGGCCCCGATTTTGGGGTTACAGCGTATTATTCGGAATACGGCACACGCATCGCGCATTACCGCGTCGCGTATTTCAACCCAACTTGATGAAATGTTCCATGGCATTCAGGCCATTAAGTTGAACCGGTTAGAAACCCATGAAACACGTCGCTTTGGTGATCGTTTGCGGGAATATCTGCGTCATGCGTTCCGGTCGCAAATTGGCATGGCGGCCAATCCTGCGTTGATTGATATGATTGCTGCTGCGGGGTTTGTTGCGGTTTTGTATTATGGTGGGGCACAAATCGCCACCGGTGAAAAAACGGTTGGCGAATTTATGTCGTTTTTTACCGCGCTTGGGTTGATTTTTGAGCCCTTGCGGCGATTGTCTAACATCGTGGGTCAGGCACAGGCGGCGGTTGCCTCGCTTGATCGGTTATATACAGTCTTGGATATGCGGCCAACGATTGTATCGCCCGCCGTGCCTAAAATGCCGCGCGCAGGGTTGATCGAATTTGACAATGTGCACTTCACCTATGGCGATATGCCAGTGTTGCGTGGGTTAAACTTTACCGCGCAAGAGGGGCAAACCACCGCGCTTGTCGGCCCCTCTGGTGCGGGCAAAACCACGGTGTTTAGTTTGCTGACCCGTTTGATTGATCCGGTATCGGGGCAGGTGACCATCGCAGGAGATCCCATTGGCGCGTTGGATTTGGACACACTGCGGCATATGGTTGCCGTGGTTGGGCAAGATACGGCATTGTTTGATGATACCATCGCGCAAAACATCCGGTTGGGCCAACTTGATGCCACCGATGCCGAGGTTGAGGCCGCCGCCGAAAACGCCAGTGTTCTGGAATTTACGCAAAACTTAGCCTTAGGTTTGGAAACCCCTGTTGGGCCGCGCGGTTCGTCGTTGTCCGGCGGGCAACGCCAACGGGTGGCCATCGCACGCGCGATGGTAAAATCGGCACCCATCTTGTTGTTGGACGAACCTACATCGGCGCTGGACGCGCGGTCAGAAAAATTGGTGCAAGATGCTTTGGCCCGCCTTGCGCAAGGGCGCACAACCCTGGTCATCGCGCACCGGTTATCAACAATTAGGGATGCGGATAAAATTGTTGTGCTGGATCAAGGACGGGTGATTGAGCAAGGCACTCACAATGATCTTATCGCCGCCGATGGGGCGTATGCGCGGCTTAACGCCTTACAAATAGCCGGGGTTAAAACCGCAATTTAGGGGGCAGCGAAAATTTTGCCGCGCATTTATGCAAATTGATCTATCGCAATGGTCAGGGTGCAGTCACGGCGCGGCAAAACGATCTTGATAGGTTGGTTTTATATCCCCGGCGGTTTTCGTCGCCTCAAACACGCCACGCGCTATGCCACGCGCCAGGCACAGCCCCGCCGCGTGACATAGCCACAGGGTATCTTCAATCGGGTTGCGAAGCGGCACTTGGCCTGTGGCCGCCGCAAAAACCACATCCCCATCAAGCGGTGTGTGTGATGGATAAATCGCCCGGGCAATCCCATCATGGGCCGCCGTTGCCAATCGGGTTGCTTGTGCCTGGTTTAGGGCGGCATCGGTCGCAACGATGGCGATTGTTGTGTTTTGCTGCACGTGTGCGGTTTTGATGTGGGGCGGTTTTGCCGGGTTAAATATCGGCGCGGGTCCGCGCGCACCGAATTCCCCCCCGATTTCCATTGGGGCTGCCCAAAAATGCGCGCTATCCCCAACTGTTGTTTGCCCCAAGGCATTCACCGCAACAATCGCGCCCACAGTAAAATCGCCAATGTGTGCAGAGGCCGACCCAAGCCCGCCTTTCAAATTGGCAGTTGTGGCCCCTGTGCCGGCCCCCGCGCTGCCCAGGGCAAAGGTGGTATTGGCGGCCGTCAAAGCGCGCGCGCCTAACGTTTTGTAGGGGTTATCGCCCCATGCTTTATGACCGCCGTTCAGCAGATCAAACAAAATTGCCCCCGGCACAATGGGCACCCTATGTTTGCCGATTGGAAAACCACGCCCCATATCGCGCAAGACATCGGCCACACCCGATGCGGCATCAAGGCCAAAGGCTGACCCCCCCGAAAGCACCAGCGCATCAACCATTTGCACTGTTTTATCAGGCGCCAACAAATCGGTTTCGCGCGTGCCGGGGGCGCCCCCCACCCCAGGCCCGCCCGCCGTAAGGGGTGCGTCCCCCACCAATACTGTCACACCGGTTTTGATGTCATCATCCCGGGCTTGCCCTACACGCAGGCCCCTCACATCGGTGATAAGGTTATGCGCCCCTGGCCGGATCACATAAACCCCCGTATTGATGTGCATGTATCATGGCGCATTTCCCGTTTGTGGCGTGGTGCGCACAGTATCAATTCGCCGGGCCCGAAACATGGGCCAAATGGCAATCAATCCACCCAATGCCGCGCCCAGATAGCTGGCGTTGTGCATGAATCCAGCGCGCAAAAATTCAGACCGATCAAGATGTTCAGGAAGTTGTAAGTAAGGGTCGAGTAATCCGGTGCGATCAGCCACCAATCCGCCAATTAACCCTGCCAAGGCCGCAAACAACGTGAATGTCAGGACCAGCCCAATGGCCCCAATCCCCGCCGCCAAATAAGTTTGCCGTTGGGGAACAATAAATAACCCAAT